>JBCCCR010000012.1 GCA_039033415.1 Pseudomonadota bacterium
AGGGGATGGACGACGATTCACACCGCATGGAGGCGCTGACGCCAAAAGAGAAGAAAGGCCTGTGGCGGTCACTCTGGGCGACGCTGCTGTTCGCTGGCGTGATTGCCCTGATGGTCGTTCCGGAAGGCGCGATACTTCGAAATCAGGCGACGGGCGCCGTCGCTGGTTCACCGTTTTTGAAAGGTATTGTCGCGATTATTTTTGTGTATTTTCTGATGGTGGGCGTTGTCTACGGCCGTACCGTCGGGACCATCAACTCCGACCGAGATGTGATCAACGCCATGGCGCACGCTATGAGCACGCTCGGGCTCTATATCGCCCTGGTCTTCTTTGCCGCCCAGTTCGTCAAGTTCTTTGGCTGGACGAATCTCGGTGCCATAACGGCCGTGACCGGTGCGAACTTTCTACAGGGTATCGGGCTGACCGGTCCGCTGCTCTTCTTTCTTTTTATCCTGGTGTGCGCGTTTATCAATCTGATGTTGGGTTCCGCGTCCGCGCAGTGGGCGGTCACTGCCCCCATTTTTGTGCCGATGCTCATGCTGCTTGGGTATGCCCCCGAAGTGATCCAGTCGGCTTACCGAATCGGTGACTCCAGCACCAACATCATCACCCCCATGATGAGCTACTTCGGGTTGATCATGGCTTTTGTCGCCAGGTACCAACCCAAGGCAGGTGTCGGGACTCTGATCGCCATGATGCTGCCGTATTCCGTGGCGTTTCTCATTTTCTGGTCGGTGTTTTTCTTTCTGTGGACATTTGTCCTCGGCCTACCGGTTGGGCCAGCGTCACCGACCTACTACAACGTCGGGTAAGAGACCCGACCGCGAACCCGCTGAGAAAACGATGAATCGACTGCTCTTGCTGCCCATGATTTTCTGCCTGCTGCTTCCAATGGCGGCCACCGCTGACGTGGAAGCGAAGCTTCAGGCGATGGGAATCGAACTCTACCCATATGTGGAACCCACCAACCAGTTTGTCTACGTCGTGCAGGCAGGAAACCTGGCGTTTACGGCGGGACACGGCCCGAAGCGGGCTGACGGGACGTACCTGATCGGACGACTCGGCGACGCCCTGACGGTCGAGGAGGGCGCTCAGGCGGCTCGTCTGTCGGGCATTGCGCTGCTTTCCAGCCTGAAGCACGAGCTTGGCGATCTCGACCGCATCAAGCGATTTGTGAAGGTGCTGGGCATGGTAAACGCGACCGAAGATTTCACTCAGCACTCCGCGGTGATCAACGGATTTTCGGACTTGATCGTCGAAGTGTTCGGTGAAAAGGGTAAACACGCCCGGTCAGCCGTGGGGATGCAGTCGCTGCCCGTGGGTTTTGCCACAGAAATCGAGGTGGTGGTTGAACTCTATGAGTAGCGCCGCCGGACCCTGCGATCTACTCGGTTGGGTTTCGTGATCTCGTCAGGCAAAGCCGCTCAGGGGATTTTGGCCTTGGCGTTTGTGTTCGGACTGACAGGTTTCTCCGCCGCTGAGGAGAGCAGTCAAATAACCTGGTCAGCCGCCGCGCCGCTGCCCTACCGGGTGCAGGAAATCTACCCGGTAGTCCATCAGGGCAAAATCTACGTGGCCGGCGGCTTAAGCCCGGATGTGCCCGAGCAGCAAATGAACATTTCTGATCAGGTCTGGGCCTATGACCCGGAGCTCGACCGGTGGGTTGCCGCACCGTCTCTCCCTGAGCCTCGGCATCATCCCTTTTTGGTGTCGTACGAAGACGCCATCTACGCCTTCGGTGGGTTCATCGCCCGCGATGGTGGTCGCTGGCATAACAGCAGTGACGTACTCCGCCTGGTCGATGGTGGGTCTTCCTGGGAAAAAATTGGGAGTATGCCGAGCCCCCAGGCGGAAACCCTGGCGGTCGTTCTTAAGCACAAGATTCACCTGGCTAGCGGCAGATCCCCAAGGGGGTCGCAGAACGCTCGCTGGGGCGATCAGATCGATGTTGCTGAACATCGGATTTATGATCCGACGACCGGTTCCTGGGCTCCTGCGCCGGCTCTTGATGTAGCACGCAACAGTGCGTCGGGCGTCCGCCTGGGGGGCGCCTGGCACGTCATTGCCGGGCGCACCGTTGCCGGTGGCAATCTGCCGACCCACGAACTTTACGATCTCGAAGCAAACAGCTGGACCCGTAAAGCGCCGCTGCCTCAGGCGCAGGGTGGTCTCGCCGCTGCGGCGCTGCACGGCAAGATTTATGTATTCGGCGGCGAGTATTTCGACAACGGCGGCGGCGTGTATGAAGAGGTTTGGGAATACACGCCCGAGACGGACAGGTGGCGGCACGTCAGCGACATGCCCGTGCCGCGTCACGGGCTGGGCGCGGTGACGCTGGGTGACGCCATTTATGTGGTCGGCGGTGCCACCGAGGCTGGCGGTGCCGGAACGTCAAATCGCGTCTCGGTGTTCACGCTTACCGAGGCTACTTCTCCTTAGGCGACCGGCTCGCCGCGCGGCTCAAGGTCGCGCACAGTGGCCACGGACGCCCAACTCTTGGCCAATCGCTAATGGCGTTTAGCCCTCGTGAGCGTCATGACCAGCGGCAGGTGGTCAGACACGCCACGGCGGTTCTCCAGGTTAAACCGATTCACCGTGCCGTCGGGGTTGAGCTGGTCTCCGTAACCGTTGGCAATAAAAACGCCACCCTTTGGCATATGCCATCCGTTTTCCGCTTCGCTCTCGGAGAACAAGATCATGTCGAGAAACGACCAGGTTTGGCCGCGCGACCAATAGTTGGTGCCCAGGCAGCCCTCGCAATCAGCCTCGTGGGCGACGGTCCAAAAGGGTCGAACCCGGTCGTCCATGATCGAGGTGCCCGTCATTTCGCGAGCCGGCGTATTGAAATCCCCGGCCGCAAACACGGGCTGATCTGCCGGGACACGGGATCGGAGTGTGTTGAGGTGATCGTAGGCCACTTCCCGCATCTCGATGGGGTGGAACGGTGCCGGGAAATGCACACAAAAGCCCGTCAATCGGCCGCCACCGGGAAGCTGGAAGGTCGCCTCGAGTACCCCGCGCGTATCCTTGATCCTGTCGGGAAAAGCGGGTGCATCGAAGGCGTGCAGCACCGGTTCTGTGGCCAGCGGGAGTCGGCTTAAAAATGCAACGTCGATGCCCCGCAGGTCCTGGCCTTCGATGAGAATCGGCTTGCCGTACCCGGCCGCTTGGAGATACTCCTGAGACAGACGGGTCAGGATCTCGATGTTTTCGACTTCCTGCAGCGCAAGAATGTCCGGTCCCTTGCCGTCGTTGATCTGAAGAATGGTCTTTCCAAGCTGTCGAAGCTTGAACTCAACAGCCTCTTCGCTCCAGTCGAGCCCTAGGCAGTCGTTTCGCCAGCGTTCGACTTCGATCGTATTGCAGCGTGTCACGTGTTCGGCGGTGCGCTTGCGACTGACGGGCAGGTAGGTGTAGTCGTCTTTGCCGGCGTCATGCGTCGTGTTGAACAGGTTCTCGACGTTGAAGGTCATGACGGTGACCGACGATGATTCGGAGCTGGGGTTGGCGCCTTTGACGTTCGACGTCTCCTGCGGACTGCATCCTGCGAGCACCATAATCGCTAGGAACGCCGAGACTCGACGTTTCAGTCCGAATAGCGCTGTGGCTGGCATAGGCATTCAGTGTGACCGATGAGGGGAAACCGGCGAGCAGCCTAGCACAGCGTCATGTCGGGTTTGCGTCGATTCCACCGCTTGAACAGACGCATCCGAGGTAGAATCTTTTCCCGTCGCCGAACCCGGCGTTTGCACAAGGAATCTCATCATGGAGCTCAGGTTCAGCACCTGGCCGGAGGTCGAGGGTTATCTCAAGGGCAGCCACGCCATCGTGTTGCCCATCGGTTCGACCGAGCAACATGGGCCCAATGGCCTCATCGGCACCGATGCGCTGTGTCCAGAGGCCCTCGCGCTAGAGCTGGGGAAACAGACAGGCGCGCTCATCGCACCGACCATTTCGGTCGGTATGGCGCAGCACCATCTGGGGTTTCCTGGATCGATCACGCTGAAACCGTCGACGCTGATTCTAGTCATCCGCGATACGGTCAACTCCCTGGTCCAGCACGGTTTCCGACGTTTCTATTTCCTGAATGGTCACGGCGGCAACGTGGCGACCGTCACCGCCGCGTTTTCTGAGCTATACGCGCAAACGAGTCTCGGGGAGCAGCCGGGGGCACCGGGTGGCATTCGCTGCATTCTGCGAAACTGGTGGGAGGCCAACGGCGTGATGGCGCTGAGCCGATCGCTGTTTGGGGATGCCGACGGCAGCCATGCGACCTGCGGGGAGGTATCGCTCACGCAGTACGCCTACCCCGACAGCCGCAAGACGGCCGAGATGAACCCGCCGATTGCCCCGAACGGCCCAATTTACGACGCCGCCGACTATCGACGCCGCTTTCCGGACGGGCGAATCGGTTCTAACCCGTCGCTCGCAAACCCCGAGGCGGGTAAGAAGCTGTTCGATCTGGCGCTGGAGGGGATCGCTGCCGACTTCCAGAAGTTTTCTACTGCCGGTCAATAACTCCTTACGGCAAACGCTTGTTAACGACCGTTCTGGGCTGCGCCGTTTGGTGAGTCCCCGGCGGCAATCTATACTGCCTGGCAATCCGAAGTTGGCTGTCAGTTTAGGCGGTCAACCGATCCACTTAGGCGACCCTTCATGAGATTCATTTTTTCGCTTGCGAGTCTGGTGCTCGCGCAGTCCCTTGCCGGTTTTCCGTCAGCTTTTGCCAACGAAGACCGGTCGTTCTTCGACGGTATCGAGGCTCGCATGGTCGGCCCGTTTCGCGGTGGTCGCGCGACGGTGGCGGTTGGCGTACCCCAGAATCCTCATACTTACTACATGGGGGCCACCGGCGGCGTGTGGAAAACCACCAACGCTGGCGCCAGCTGGCGTGCGGTGTCGGACGATGATTTTGGCACGGCGGCGGTGGGCGCCATCGCGGTGGCACCCTCGGATCCGAATGTCGTTTATGTCGGCATGGGTGAGTCGCCCTTTCGTAACATCGCCTCGTCGCAGGGGGATGGGGTTTACCGGTCTACTGATGCCGGCGAAAGCTGGGTCCACGTGGGATTCCGCGACGTTAAGCAAATCGGCGAGATCCGTGTTCATCCGAATGACCCCGACACGGTTTGGGTTGCGGCGCAGGGCAACGCGTACCGACCCGCGGATGACGGGGGTATCTTCAAGAGCAGCGACGGTGGTGCTACCTGGCGACGGGTGCTGACTCCCGAAAACGAATCGACGGGCGCCGTCGACCTGGCGCTGGATATGCAGAATCCGCGCATTCTCTATGCCGCCTTGTGGGACAACCAGCGTACTCCGTGGGCGCTGCGCTCGGGAGGGCCAGGCAGTGGCATCTGGCGCACCGTTGACGGTGGCGAAGCCTGGGAACGGCTTAGCGACGGCCTGCCAGACGGTATGGGCAAGATCGGTGTCGCCGCTTCACCGGCCAGGCCAGGTCTGGTCTGGGCCATTGTGGAGGCCGAGGGAGACAAGGGTGGCCTCTACCGATCCGACGATGGCGGCGATTCCTGGAAGCAGGTCAACAAGGCACGAGTCCTTCGCGCGCGATCGTGGTACTACATGCACATCTTTGCTGATCCGAGTGACGCCGACACCGTGTACGTGTTGAACGCGCCGCTGCTCAAGTCGGTGGACGGCGGTAAGAGTTTTGCCAACGTGCCCGTGCCACACGGCGATAACCACTACCTGTGGATCAGCCCGCAGGACTCCAAGCGGATGATCAATGCCAACGACGGCGGCGCCAACGTCTCCTTCGACGGGGGCGCAAGCTGGTCCCGGCAGGACAACCAGCCGACGGCGCAGTTTTATCGAGTGAATACGGACAATCTATTTGAGTACCGGATCTACGGGGGGCAGCAGGATAACTCGACGGTGGCTATCCGAAGTCGCTCGCGCGACGGCGGCATCGGCCGCGACGACTGGGAGATTCAAGGCGGCTGCGAGAGCGCCCACGTGGCGTTTGACGCAGACGACCCGAGGTACACCTACGCGGGCTGCTACCTGGGTCTGATTCAGGAATTTGACACCGTCACCCGTACGGCGCGATCGGTCAAAGCGTACGAAGAGCTTGGGCTTGGCGTCGAGGCCAAAGATCAGAAGCTGCGATTCAACTGGAACGCGCCGATCCACGTGTCCGAGCACAACAGCGCTGTGATCTACCATGCCGGCAACGTGGTCCTTCGCTCTGAGGATCGCGGCTACAGCTGGCGTACCGTCAGCCCGGACCTTACCCGCAACGAAGCGGACAAACAGGGGCCGGGGTCGGGCCCATATACCAACGAAAATATTGAGGTGTACAACACGATCTTTGCGCTCGAGGAAAGTCCGCACGAAGCGTCCACGTTGTGGGCCGGCACCGACGATGGGCTCCTCCATATCACGCGTAACGGCGGAGAGACCTGGGACGATGTCACGCCGCGTGGCGTGGGTCGCGGTCTGATCAACGCCATCGACGTGTCGCCGCACGACCCGGCGGTCACTTACGTTACGGTGATGAAATACAAGGAGGGTGACAACAAGCCTTATTTATACCGAACGGCCAACTATGGGCGCAGCTGGAAGCGGATCAGCGACAACCTCCCGCAGGAACACTTCGCCCGGGTCGTGCGCGAGGACCCGCAGCGGGAGGGGCTGCTGTTTGCCGGGATGGAGCGCGGCATTTACGTGTCCTTTAATGCCGGTGAGGACTGGCAGTCGCTTCAGCTCAATTTGCCCGTTGTGCCGGTAACGGATCTGATGGTTCGCCGCGGTGATCTGGTACTGTCGACTCAGGGGAGAGGCTTCTGGGTGATCGATGACATCAGCCCGCTGCGGCAGCATGCCGCAGCCCAGCAAACCTCCGTGCACCTGTACGACCCGAGGGCCGCTTACCGCCTCACCCCCACTCGCGGGCGACCCAGCGGCGGCGAGAACTATGCGCCTAGCGCACCGGCAGGTGCGGTCATCTATTACTCACTACCCGATGAGCTCGATCTGGCTGAGGAGACCGTAAAGCTCGAAATCCTCGATGACGATGGCAAAGTGATCCGGACCCTCACGACCGAGACCGAAAGAGGCGTGGAGGGCGGAGGCCGCGGTGTTGCTTACGCGCTGCCTGCGGAAAAAGGCAGCAATCGTGCGGTATGGGATTTGCGGCGGAAAGCGACCCCCGAAATCGACTATCGATTTTTATTCGGCGCGGCGCGAGGCGCCAAGTCATTCAGCGGGCACGTTGTCGGGCCCGGCACCTACGGACTGCGGCTGACGGTGGGTGAGGAAGTACGCGAAGCCAGCGTTCAGGTGCTTTGGGACCCGATCAACGACTACGACGAGGATGCGATCACTGAGCAGCAGGTCATGTTGTCGAAGATTTACGGCATGCTGGAGGGCTTGTACGAGCGCATCGACACGCTGCTGGCGATAAAAGAGCAGGTTGAGCTGCGCCAGAGGCTTGCCAAGAAGGCAGACGACAACGATCAGGCGGAGGCTGCGGCAGCGGTGCTGGAGAAGCTGGAAGCGTGGCAGAACGGCGTCAGCACCCCGCAGCGCACCAACAACCAGGACGTGCTGAACTTCGCCGCCAAGCTGGACGCGTTTCTGTCCAACTTATATACCCAGGTGGATGCTGCGGTGCTGGGAGTCACGCAGGGGCAGCGGGATCGTTTGGCTGACCTGGAAGCACAGTGGCAAGAGGCGATGGAATCCTGGGAAAAGATGATCGAGGAAGACGTCTCAGCCTACAGTCAACAGGCCGGGCCAGCGGTGGTTGTGCCCGAGCATTGAGCAGACCGATCGCCAGTCGATAGTTCGGTTGTACCGACGGGTTTCCGAGCCGGAAACCCGTCGTGACGTTGCAGGCTAGAGCGCTCGCTCAAACATCGCCAGCGTTCGCGCCCAGGCCTTTTCGGCTGGGTCATGGTTGTAAACTCGCGAGTCGAGCACACACCAGCCGTGCATGGCACCCTCGTAAACCTCGATTTCGGCCTTCAGCCCATTTTTCGCGAACTCTTCGCGCAAGACCTTTTTTGCTTGCGGGTCGCGCTCATCGTCGTTGTCGGCCACCGCGATCAGCAGCTGGGCTTTCATCTGCGGGATGAGCAGATGCGGGCTGTCGGGCCGGTCGGTCACGAGGCCGCCGCCGTGGTAAGAGCCTGCAGCTCCGATGCGATCGGGTACCGCTGCGGCCGTACGCATAATAATCGGACCACCCATGCAGTAACCCATCGTGCCAACTTTGCGGCCGGTGTCGACGGGTGACTGTTCGTCGAGCCAGGCGACAAAAGCCTTGGCGTCGGTCTGATGCGTTTGCGCTGACAGGTTGCGGTACATCGGCATGACTTTCTCACGCGTTGCCTGGTCGCCAAAGCTTTCACCTTCCGCCACTACCGGCGACTTGGCGTCGCGATAGTACGGGTTGACGCAAAGCACGGCGTAACCGCTTTCGGCGAGGCGAGTCGCCATTTTCCGGAACGCCGGGCGCAGGGCGAGAATGTCGGGCCACATCAGCACCGCAGGGTGTTGACCTTCAGCTGGATGGACAAACAGCGCGTCACAAACGCCGTCCGGCGTCTCGATTTCCACGTCGGTGCTGGTGACCGCCAGCGCGTTGGCGGCGCGGGGCAGCATCATGGCCATCGCGCTGCCGGCGGCGAGCGCAGTGAACTCGCGGCGAGACAGTTTGCCAAGGTATTCGTCGGATTCTTTGATGGTGTTCTCATCACACATGGTGATTGTTCCTCTGCGGTGTCAGGTTGCGATGACCGAGCGACGCGGTTGGTGCGCCGGGCCTACAAACGGGTCTGGAGAGTGTAGGGCGCCTGTGCCGGCAATTACAACGATTGTCTTCGTGGTTCTGTGAGCAGACGGCTTGCCACGAACGTTTATACTGCCCGTCCCCAAGGTTACAAGGAAAGGGTTTGAAACGGCCCCGTAGCGCAAAGACGATCTGGATTCGCCGCCTCACAGTGGCGGTTTTCCTGCTTAACCTGCTGGCCGTCACTTGGCCTGTCCTTAAGTTTTTTAGACAAGCTGATCCTCGCTTCCTAGGCCTTCCGCTTTCGATGGCGTGGCCGGTGGGATGGATTGTCGTCGGCTGGATCATGCTGCTGCTGCTTGACTATTTTGAGCGGCGGGAGGAAGACGGCTGATGCCCCAGTGGGTGGTGGTGAGTTCCCTGATCCTTGCTTATCTGGCGCTGACCCTTTGGGTGGGGCTGCGCGCCGGTCGCGGAACGTCTTCGACGGTTGACGGCTTTGTCGCGGGCGATCGAAACTTTGGGTTTCTGGTGATGTACTTTGTCACCGGCGCCACCGTCTTTTCCGCTTTTGCCTTTCTGGGCGGGCCGGGCTGGGCCTACTCACGGGGCGCTGCCGCATTTTATATCCTGTCCTACGGCGTGCTGGGTATGTTGCCCTGGTACGCGATTGGGCCGAGGGTCGCACGGATTGGGCGTCAGCTGGGGCAGGTCACCCAGGCTCAGTTTTTGACCGGTCGCTTTCGCTCCCGATGGCTGTCCGTTCTGATTGCCCTTATCAGCGTCGCTGCGTTGATCCCGTACATCACCCTGCAGATGCGCGGCGCCGGCATCGTGATCGAAGCGGTCACCGAGGGGCATGTGCCTCTCTGGCTCGGCGCAGCGATCGCGTACGGCATTGTGCTGATCTACGTGCTTGTAAGCGGCGTTGCGGCTGTCGGCTGGACCAACACGCTGCAGGGCGTGTTTATGGTTGTGATCGCCTGGTCGCTTGGCCTGTACCTCCCTTTTGCCCTGTATGGCGGAGTCGGGCCGATGTTCGACGCCATTGCTCTCGAGCGCCCCGAGTTGCTGGAGCTGCCGGGCCTGGGGGCGAACGGCGAGCCCTGGAGCTGGGCCGGCTACAGCAGCGCTATCCTGGTCAGCGCCATCGGGATCACCATGTGGCCGCATCTGTTTATGAAGGCTTTCACCGCCCGCAGCGAGCGCATCATTCGGCAAACGGTGGTCTGGTTCCCGACCTTTCAGCTCTTTTTGGTGCCGGTGTTCCTCATCGGCTTCGCCGGCGTACTGTTTGTGGAAACGCTGGATCAGCCGGACTTCATCCTGCCGTACCTGATCCTGAACGTGGACCTGCCGGTTGTGGTGGTGGGCCTGTTCTGCGCCGGAGCGCTTTCCGCCTCGATGTCGACGGGGGACGCGCTGATGCACGCAACCGCCTCGGTGGCGGTGGAAGACGGCATCCGGCCGTTCGCCCACTTAAGCGTGGCGCAGCAGCGCCAGCTGATTCGCCTCCTGATTGTTGTTGCCGGTGCGGTGTCGTACTTCTTTGCTGTCTCGGAGGGCGCATCGCTGGTTGTGCTGCTCCTTACGTCTTACGGCATTATTGCCCAGCTTGCGCCGCCGGTTGTTGCTGCCCTGTTCTGGCGGCGAGCCACGACGCCCGGCGTCATTGCGGGGCTGGTCGCGGGGGGCGCAACCGCTCTCACGTGCTTTTTTGTGCCGGAGCTGAAACCTATCGACATGCACGAAGGCATTTTTGGACTGCTTGTTCACGTGCCCGTGCTTATTGTGGTGTCGCTGCTGACCCCGGCCGAAGATCCCGACCGGATCGAAGCGTATGTAAACCCGTTCTCTGAGCCGCAAGACGTTGGCTCGGCTTTACCGGAGTAAAACCATGTCCTCGCTGAATTCCATCGACATGCTCGCCCGTCTGGTTGCTTTTCCGACCGTTTCGCGCGATTCCAACCTGCCGCTCATCGACTGGGTGGAAGATTATCTCGGCGCATTCGGGGCCCGCTGCCGTCGTACCTGGAATGATGACGGCGACAAGGCCAACCTGTTTGCGGCTATCGGCCCAGACGTGCCAGGTGGTGTTGTGCTTTCCGGACACACGGACGTCGTGCCGATCGATGATCAGGACTGGCATACAGAACCGTTTAAGCTCACCGAGCGCGATGGGCTCCTGTATGGCCGGGGCAGCTCCGACATGAAAGGCTTCTCCGCGGTGTTTTTGTCGCGCCTGGCAGAACTGGATCGGTCGGCGTTGGAACGCCCGCTTTACCTAGCCCTCTCCTATGATGAAGAGGTCGGCTGTCTCGGCATCGATCGCATGGTTGATGACGCGCTGGACGCATTTGCAAAGCCGGACTTTGCGATTATTGGTGAACCCACCACGATGCAGATCGTTCGGGTCCACAAGTCGCTGAACACCTTCCGCACCGTGGTCACCGGAAAGGCGGCGCACTCCAGTCAGCCCCATCGGGGCGCCGGCGCCATATTGGCCGCGGCTCGTATCATGGAGCACCTGGATTCGCTTGGTCGCCAGCGTCGCGCTCAAGGCTCCAGCTCCGGCTGCGAACCGCCTTGGACCACGGTGCAGGTCGGCACCATTCAGGGAGGTACGGCCGCCAACATCCTTCCCAGCCACTGTGAGTTTGTCTGGGAATATCGCGGGCTGCCGGATGAGGGCCCGGACGACATCCTCAACGCGATGAATCAATTCATCGAGCAGCGGGTGCTCCCGGACCTGCGGGAATTTGCGCCGGAGGCAACCATTGAAACCACATCGTTGGCTCGCGTGCAGCCGCTCATGCCTGATCCGGCGGCCCGCGCTGATACCTGGGTACAAGGGTTGGCCGGCGTGCGGGAAGGGGGTTCGGGGGCGGTGTCGTTTGCCACCGAGGCCGGCAGCTTTCAGCGGGCCGGCATCAGCAGCGTGGTCTGCGGACCGGGCTCGATCAATCAGGCTCACCAGCCCAATGAATTTATTGACCCCGCCGAGCTGAAACGCTGCGAGGCCATGGTAGACGACGTGTTTGCCTATCTTTGCCGGAAAAACTAAGGCGTTCGGGCTGGCCACGCCAGCCAAATTTCTTCAGAGGCCAGGGTGAATCACCAGAATCGAGTCTCGACCATCAGCATGGCGGCAATGCCCGCTGCGGCGCCGGAGATAAACAGATTCCACTCGCGATGCTTGACGCTAAAAACGTTGAGGAACAGATACGCGGTACCAACAATGAACGCGACCACTAGCAGCTGACCCAGCTCGATGCCAACATTGAACGCAAGGAGCGGTATGGCAACAGAGGAGTCGCCCATCAGCAGCGCTCGAAAGTAGTTCGAAAAGCCCATGCCGTGGATCAACCCAAAAAACAGCGCCATGGCGTAGGTCGGCCCCATCTTTGACGGGCCGTTTGCCGGGCGCCGAACCACGTTGTGAATCGCGGTGAGCAGAATGGTTGTCGGGATAAGGAACTCGATGATGTCTGACGGAATGGTCACCGCCTCAAGCGACGCCAGCGCGAGCGTGATGCTATGCCCGACGGTGAAGGCCGTCACCAGGATAATGATGCTTTTCCACTGCTCCATCCGATACACGGCGCAAAGCGCAATCAGGAACAGAATGTGGTCGAACCCGCTCAGATCGGAGATATGTTCAAAGCCAAGCTGCAGATAAAAGGCAAATGGATGCATATCAAAAAGTGAGCTGGTGCACAGGCGTCTCTTTGTTGAGCATCAGGCTCCTCGAGTCGTTGTCCACATGTACATACACAATGTTGCTCTGATCGTAGAACAGGTCAGTGAAAACCGCGTTTTTAATTTCCATAGAGGTAATCGGCGGGTCTAACTGCTGCTCAAAGACCACTTCCAGCGCGGTATTTCCGCCTTCGCCGCTCAGCCTTTTGCGTTTGATACTCAGCTGGACGTTTTCTCCGTTGATCCTGACGTAGAAAAACCCGCTGAGGTAGTCGAGCAGCATTCCCTCGGCGTTGGGCGCCTCGTTGGGCTCACAAAACGCCAGCAGATTACTGTCAGGATCGAAAACCAACGCCTCGTTTACGTCAGTCAAAAACAGCCTGAGGCTAATGGTCAACAGCCGCAGCGTTGACGAATACTCGATTTCGCTTAGCGAGAGTTTCAGGGGATGGGCGCCAGCCCCAGCGTGCGGCCCGAGCAGGACGCACAGCAAAAGACATCGAGTGATCGCCTTTAGCATGCCGGATCACGCCGACGCGTCGGCCTGCATTTCGTCGGCGACTGCCCGTACCTCGCGAAAGACCCGCATCAGATTGCCGCTCCAGATTTTTTCGATCTGCTCTTCGGTATAGCCCCGGCGAACCAGTTCGATCGTGATGTTCATAACCTCACTGGCATCGAACACGCCGTCGATCCCGCCACCGCCATCGAAATCGCAGCCAATGCCAACGTGGTCAATGCCGGCGACCTCAACGATATGATCAATGTGATCTACCGCATTCTGTACGGTTGCCGATGGGTTGGGGTATTTTTCGTTGATCTCATTGAAGGCCTGCCTCATGGCTTTCCGTTCTTCCATGGTCATTTCGCTCGCCGGCTTCATGTTCGCGCGAAGCTCCTCAAGGGCTGCCTTGCGCTCGGGGTTGTCCGGAGGTGTACGCAGATAGTCAGACAGCATTGTCAGCTGGACCACGCCGCCGTTTTCCGCCATGAGCTTTAGCATCTCGTCGGTCATGTTGCGCTGATTGTCCACCAGGGCGCGCGCATTGGAGTGACTCGCGATAATGGGCGCCTTGGACATGGCAATCGCGTCGTAGAACACCTCATCGCTGCCGTGGGAAACATCAACCATGATGCCCAGACGATTCATTTCCTGAACAACCTGCTCGCCCAGCTCACTGATACCGCCGTGCTCTGGGCCCTTGGAATCGGTGGCCGAGTCCGCCAGGTCGTTGTTGCTCGAATGTACGAGCGTGATGTATCGGACGCCTTTGTCGTAGTAAAGCTCCACGTTGGCGATATCGTTGCCGACGGGATAGCCGTTTTCGATGCCCAGGTAGATGGCCCGCTTGCCGGCCTTCTCTAGCTCATAGGCATCCTCCGGTGTCAGTGCCAGCCCAGCCATCGAAGAATTTTGCGCTGCGGACTCGGTCACGGCGTCGATCATCTGCAGAACCAGGGCCTTCGCCCGGCTGTTGCCGTCATCATCACGGATGTCCTGAGCAACAAAGGCGGCGAGAAAGATTGCGTCGAGTCCGCCCTCTTTCATGCGCGGATAGTCCACCTTCGACCCAGTTTCCCGCGGATCATGCCGCTCGGCCATGTCAAAGCCCGGCTCGATCATCCGCAGCGGCGTGTCGGCATGGGTATCCAGCGTGAGAATGCGATCGTGGATTTCGAGTGCTCGCGCGACCAGTTCCTGCTCGGTCTCTGCAGCATCCTCAGCCGTTTCGGGTTCTGCGGTTTCGCCAACCGCTTCGGGTTCTGACGAACAGCCGGCGAGAAGAAACACGAGAAGCAAAACGAGTGAAGTGAGTTTTTGTGTGTGCGACATGTCAATGGCCAAAGTTGGATTGGGTTACGGATTCGGGTCGTTGGCTCTGAGAAGCCACTGCGTCCCTTTTTGGGCGACGCTGCATGATCACCCACCGGCCTCGGATTGCCAACCCGCGGACGCTATATTTGCCGAAATAGCCATGCCACACGCTCTCAAATAAATGCTGAGATGGCTGCCGCGATGGTCTAACTTGAAAGAACAACCCGAGGCAAAGTAACCGGCATCGGCAACCGCGGTTGTTGATGCGGACGTCAGCCTTTGAGCAGTCGCTTCTTTTTGCAGTGGCGTGAAATGGTCATTAATTCTGGCCCGTTGATTCAAACGAATTTTTGAATATGGGATCGGGAAGATTCACGTTGACCACTAGATAAGGGTTCCCGGAATAAGAACCTGGCGAAACCTGCATCACCTGCCCGGAAACGGGAATTGGAAATGGTCCGATGCTTATTGACGGCGAACGACTCAAAAGCGCGTCTTGCAGCAGGTAATCGGCAGAGATGATTTCGATGGATGAAATTTCTCGGCGGGAGACTAGATCCATGAAGCCCGTCAACGGGTCGGAATAGGACGCAGTGCCATCCGAGTCTTTAAGAATCACCGCTATGGGTTGACGCGGCATTCGTCTTACGCCGCCACTGAACGTTACCTCTTGTTCACTAGCACGCATTCGGAAGGTCTCGTCTTCGATCGTAATCACATAGACGGTTGGTTCCGACCAAACGCAAGGTTCGACGCGCAAGAGTAACGAGCTTCGAGATTCCGCCTCTATCCAAGTGTTTTCATCGCCTGTCTCGCAAAGGTCAATTACCTGTTCTGGTGTCAGCGACGGATCATCAATTCGCCTCCCCATGTCAAAGGTCGCTACTCGAAAGCCGGCTGTGTCAACATTTCTTGTGATTTTGTATCGGCCAATTCTATGGCCCGGAAGCGCGATCCAGTCGACATCGTTCGGGGAGTGAAAAGTCAGCGGGACAACCGCGCTGCCTCCAAGGACTTGTCTCGAAACACCCTCGAATGGCGTGAAAATTGGGAACCGTGCTCCTTCGTTGCGCTCGCCATCATCTCTTGGCCAGTCGTTGAAAAGGTAAACGAAGCCATCGGTGGACTCGCCCTCGACGATTCCAATGTCATTGGCGCCGAGGAAAGTTGTATCTAATACCTGAACGGAAGTCGGCGGCCGGAACGCTAAAGCAGGTCTAAAGTGTGCTGAAGTGAATCTCAACTCTCCGAGTGGTCCCGATAAAATCTGGGTGGGTTCATTTGCGAAGAGGTTGATAGTTACTTCAATTAGTCCTTGATCTGGGTAATCGACACAAATGAGCCGACTTTCACCAACGTCCCGGGTCAAAAAAAAACTGCAGTCGTTGGCTGGCTGAATCCGTCTGGGGTCGTATCGCAGTGACGCCGCTGCTCGGCGCACGTCCATGGCCCCGTCGTCGAAATGAAGCGAAAGCGAAAACTCTGTGTCATCCGTGCTGGCAGTACTTCCAACAATAAACGACGGCTGAGCGGAAACGAGGCAGGAATGGGTCAACAACATTCCTATTAAGAGAAAGTGTCGCATAGCGGCGGTCAATCCGTCGGTCGGGCCCGATGGACTTCAAGACGTTTGCGTCGACTCTTTTCCCCCAAAAAGACCAGGCGGTTGTTACCCGCGGCACACGTCCATCGAGTCGTTTCGCATTATGCATAATTACGTGCCATTACCTCTGAGCCAGAGGAACGCCGACGGGGCTCGTCAATCCATCAGTCTGCTTTTTTCTCTTTGAAGGACGATGAGCAATTGTGAACAGCATAGTCATAGCTATGCTCAAAGCACTTGAGAAGTCCGTCGACGACGTTGAGGTTTGGCGGCCACCTGATTTCGATCGGCTTCCCGAAAGAATCGACAGGATCGAAGTTCTCAGGGCGCGGGACAGCGGTTAGTTGTGCCCGGGCGTTTCGAAGGCGCGCCTTGTCGCGTCTAAGGAAGGCGATGGTTGCGTCAACGTAGTAATTCCATCCGTATCGATCGGGCTTGTTTGCCGGTGTGTAGGTACGTTCCAGCAGGGCGATCGCCGGCTGTGTGTCGCCACCCATGGCCCTCATCTGACCTTCGTGAAAGGTCATCATGATTCCTTCCTCACCGTTTGCGTTGATATAGGCTCTGATCAGATTAGCCGCAGCGGTTCGACAACCCGGTTGCTGATACAGCTGTCGCCAACCGATATTTGGATCCTGGTCGAAATCTCGCTGGTTCAGCGAGAGCATTTCTGCCATATCGACGTCGCACGTAGGTTCGGTTTCAGCTAGCGCTGTCGTTGCCGCGAGGAGAGTTCCCAAAATTACAACCGTTCTAGTTCTCATCATGGGATTCGATATCCATAGATGGTACGTGAACCACGAATAACGTTTTCTGCTGCCCGTACCGGGCCATCCGATGAAGCCGTGATTCTGTTGATGCCAATGTCTCGTGCGTGGAAAGAGAATATGGGCTGCCATAGGTCTACGGGTATTGCTGGGTCGTCCACCAGGGCGCAGAAGGGTACGGCGATTGTGTCGTCATCGTCGATGCAAGCAAGCTGCAATTCCTCGCCGGTTTCTACCTGGGTGAACGTCATTGTGAGCACGATGCTTGGGGAAGCTTCTGCAGGAGGATCGAAGCAGCAAGCTACGTCGTAGATTTGGACGAAAGTGCTTTGCTCGTTGTCGTGGGGTGAGGCGAAAACCCAGCGTCCTGATAAGTCCGGTAGCAGCGGCGCACCGAGCTGTGGGTCGACTTCACCAAGCTCAATCGTATCGGTTGCAAACCAAAATGAACGAATCGGAACTGCCGGCTCTAAGCCAAGGCGCATCCTGGCTGAGTCCGAAGACGTGAACTCAAACGTTGCCACCTGTTGTGCCGTGAGCTCAGGCGACTGAAACGGGCAGTTGAAGCACGCGCCGTCTGTCGCCGAAAAAAGCGGTGCGACGACGACGCTGTCCTGAAGCTGTCCACTACCGACCAGCCATTGAGCCTGTCCGTTCTGATCAAATCCGTATACCGCGGCGGTGACCATGTCTCCCTGGCGGTCGATGGTCACACCGCTTCCAGGTCTTGTGGGGTTCCACCACAGACCGGTGTTGGGCGGAGGTGTCCGATCGGTCTCCGCAATTTGCCGAAGGTAAACGTCATCAGCAAACACGGAACGAGGCTCTGCTACTCCCTCGTCTTTAGACACCAGCAGGAGCACTTCGACCGATCGAATATCCGGACCCGCATCAAATCGACCGCGCAGTTTCTGCCAATACTCGCCGGCTCCTTCGGTGGCGACGCTGGGAAATTCTGACCTCGATCGGGTGTCCACTCGGCATTCGGGCTGGGTAAAGGCATTCAGGTTGACCAAGCCGCGAGTATTGCCCTCGGTTTCGTGGGCCGGGACATAGACGCTGGCACCATATTCCAAAGAGGTCTCCGGCTCGATGTTCACACACTGAGTTAAAACGATATACCGCCCTCCCCCAATAGGGCGCCAGGCGATCAGCTCGACGGAGCCGGAGCCAATGTCTCGCGAGTAGTCCAAACGCCGGGGGTCGGGCGGCAGAATGTAGGGGTTTCCCCAGCCCTGATAGGAGCCCGTAAAGCTGGCATTGACGAGCAGGTTGCCGCTGCCGTTTGCCGAAACAGCGAGCGAGAGCCCAACGAGCAACAAAGCAAATAGGATTCGCATCGGCACCCGCTTGGTTCGACGGTAGCTGGAATTTACCGACCAAACCTGTTCGTCGATTGGCTGCATATCCGCATTATGAAGAAAGTCCCGGTCGATTTGCCAGCCAATTATAATTGATGTATTTACATCATGCAGATACACCGTATAGAATCTAAGGATGAACCTACCTTGTGCCTGCACAACCGTGCGAAAAGCCAATCGAGCGCTGTTTCGCTTTTATGAACACGCTATGGATGGGTCGGGCGTATCCATTACGCAATTTGCGATTCTCCGCGCGTTGGACCGCAACGGAGAAACGCCGTTGTCGCGATTGGCGGATGAACTGGTGATGGAACGGACGTCCTTGTACCGGACGATTGCGCCCTTGGTTGAGGCCGGAGCGGTCGAGCTCACCGCCGCGCCAAAAGGTCGAACCAAGCTCGCTGCCGTGACCCGCGAGGGCAGGGCGCTCATGCACGCGGCCGCCCCGAACTGGGACGCCGCCCAGGCAAGCGTTGTGGGTGCCTTGGGTCCGGAAAACTGGAAGGCACTGTCGGAAACGCTGCTGCAAATCCCTCACTTGCTCAAGGAAGAAAGCTAATGCCAATCCCTGTATCCGGCGTCAAACACGACTCGCTCGATCCGAGTGACTGGCATGAAGCCCGTCGGGTGGCTCATCAGGTTGTCGACGATATTGTTGACTACCTGGAGACGATCAGAGAAAGACCTGCCTGGCAGTCGGTTCCCGAACACGTCAAACAAGCGCTTGACCAGGATTTGCCCCTCGAGGGTGCACCCCTTGGAGAGGTGTATCAGGAGTTCAAAGAAAACATCCTTCCTTATCCCACGGGGAACCTACATCCAGGATTTTTCGGTTGGGTTATGGGGACCGGGACGTTCACCGGCGTGATTGCCGATGCGCTGATGGCGACCATGAATGCTCACGTGGCCGGTTATGATCAGTCTGCCGGGGTTGTCGAGCGCAAGGTGATCTCCTGGCTGGCTGAGCTGGTCGGCTTTCCGAAAGACTCGTCGGGTCTTCTGGTTACCGGCGGGACGATGGCGAACCTGAACGGATTAGCTGTCGCAAGGCACGAAAAAGCGGGCTTCGACATTCGGCGAGACGGTCTGCAGGGGATGGGGTCGCAACGGCTTCGTGTGTACGGCAGCGTTGAAACCCACAGCTGGATTTACCGGGCCTGCGAACTGATGGGTCTTGGTCGCGATTCTTTTCGGGCTGTACCCGTAAACGAACACTTCCAGATGAACTTGGCCGCGTGTCGACAGATGATTGAGGCCGATATCGCGCGCGGAGACAAACCGTTTTGTATTCTTGGAACCGTTGGATCGGTGAATACCGGAGCAATCGATGACCTCGTCGCTATCAGAAACCTCGCGGATCGGTTTGATTTGTGGTTTCACATCGATGGTGCATTCGGAACCCTGGCGGCTTGGGCTGAAGACGCCCGCTTTCTCGTTGAAGATCAGGCGCTGGCGGATTCCATTGCCTTCGATCTGCATAAATGGGGCTACATGCCGTACGACGTGGGGTGCGTGTTGACCAAAAATCCTGAGGCCCAAAACGAAGCGTTCGGGCAAAGCGCGTCGTATCTTTCTCCCACCTCTCGCGGCTTAGCGGTTGGCACAACCTACTTTGCCGACAAGGGCATCCAGCTTTCCCGAAGCTTTCGCGCACTCAAAGTTTGGATGTCGCTCAAAGAGCAGGGGGTGTCTCGAATCGGGCGTGCAATCTCCAAAAATATTTCCCAGGCCCGCTATCTGGAACGAAAGGCGAGATCAGCCCCAGAAATCGAACTCCTGGCACCGGTGTCGCTCAACGTTGTTTGCCTTCGCTTTCTCGACAACCGGCTAAGTGAAGCAGAATTGAATGAGCTCAATCAGGAAATTCTGCTGCGTATTCAGGAGAGCGGCACGGCCGTACCGTCCCATACGGTGATCGACGAGAGCTTCGCCATTCGGGTTTGTATCACTAACCATCGAACCGAAAACTCTGATCTGGACCGACTCATCACTTCCATCCGGAATTTCGGACAACAGATTGTCGGGGAGCGAGCCGCTTAGCCGCGTTTAGTCTCGTTGTCGGCAGAACTAGCCAACGGCATCCAGCCGGTCGGCGACCCTCTCGAGTCTGTCCACGATCGGAGCGATCGCGTCCGTCGCCGTTGATTGAGCCGGTTTGGCGCCAACTCCCCGCTGCAGCAGGTCAATCACGTTGGTGACGATGACTTGGATTTCGTCGTCGGGCGCGTTCTTTAGTATGTGCGTGCGCATGGCGTATTCGAGCGAGCCGAAAAACAGATCGCGGATGATCCAGTGGGGTACGTCGTCCCGGAGCTCCCTCTTATGGATGGCGGCACGAACGACGCGATCAAAAACGGCGACGTAGGATTTGTTGTACTCGTACGGCATGTCGCTCTGGTATTCGCTGACCTCACGAAAGCGAGCGATCATCAGCTCCAGGATCCGCCAGTCGGCCAGGCAGCGTTCGATGTGGTGGTTGGCGAGAAACGTGAGACGCGCGTACGTGTCTTTTGTGTCTTTGATTCCATCCTCGGCCCCTCTTGTTAGCTCCTGGTAAAACCGGCCGATGACCGCCAGCAAGAGTGCGTTTTTGTTCTTGAAATACAGATAGACGGTTCCCTCAGCCACACCCGCTAGCCGGGCAATATCGGCCATCTTTGTGCCTTCAAAGCCGTTTTTGACAAACGCATCGTGAGCAACGGCAACAATGGCCGCTTCGCGTTCTTCGAGGCGTTGCCGGCGGGTTTTAGTTTGCTGTACTTGAGCGTCGGCCATCGCTAGAGCCCCATCTGCCGGGCCGCGAGATCACGCATGATCTCTTCGGAGCCGCCGCCAATCGCCATGACCTTCACCTCACGGTAAAGCCGTTCAACGGGATTGCCGCGGAGGTACCCGGCGCCTCCTAAAATCTGCATGGCCTCGCTGGCGCAAAACTCCAAGGCCTTAGTCGAGAAGAACTTGGCTTTGCAGATTTCGGCGATTGGCAGGTCACCTTCATTTACCGCCCAGCAGATGTGCTGGATGTAGGACTCAACGACGTCAGCCCTCGCGGACATCTCTGATAGCTTGTGGCGAATGACCTGATGTTCGATCAGGTGTTTGCCGAAGGTTTTCCGTTCGCGAGCCCACGCCAGCGATTCGTCGATCAGCACTTTCATCATGCCGAGCGCCTGCGCCGCCATGAACAGTCGCTCCATGTTGAAGTTATTCATGATGGCGATGAAACCGCGGTTTTCGTCTCCGAGCAGACTCTCCGCCGGCACGCGACAGTTGTCGAAATAGAGCGTCGCCTGGTCTGAGCACCACCAGCCCATTTTCTTACCCATTTCAGTGCGACTGAAGCCAGGTGTCTCAACATTCACCAAAAATAGTGAGATGCCCGTCAGCCCTTCGCCTCCGGTTCGGGCAGCAACCACGAAATGATCGGAGTTCATGCCGCCGGTGATGAAAGTCTTGCTGCCGTTGATGACGTACTCCCCGCCGTCGCGCTGAGCCGAGGTCTGAATGTTCGCGACGTCGGAGCCTCCGGAGGGTTCGGTGATCGCCAGCGAGGAGCCAACGTGGCCCGAAACGATGTCTGGGAGAAGCTGTTGCTTCACCGATTCGGAGGCCAGCGTGTGGATCGGGCCAATCGAGATAACGCGTCCACCAAGCGCGGCACCGACACCGGTAGCGCCACATTTGGCGATTTCCTCCGCCCAGGCGGCTCGCATGAACGCATCGTCAAAGCCCAGACCACCGTAAGTCTCGTCAACGGCAAAGCCAAAGACGCCGAGGGCGCCGATCTTCTGGTGAAGCTCCCAGGGAATTGCACCGGCCTCTTCCCATTGATCCACAAAGGGCGTGATTTCCTGCGCCACAAAGCGCCACACGGTGTCGCGAAATGCCGCTCGCTCCTCGGTTTCGAATGGATTTTTCACGGTTTCTGTCTGACCCTGTCACAAAATGAGGTTGACTCATTTATTATGAGTTGTTCTCATAGTGTACCGAGACGAGAGCCTTCACGCCAACGATGACCAGCAAAATAATTCGCATTGGCGGTGCCACCGGCTTCTGGGGAGAGTCGGTTCTCGCCATGGATGATTTGCTTAAACACGGCGATCTCGACTACCTGGTTTTCGATTTCCTGGCGGAGATCACCATGTCCATCATGGCCCGCGCGCGGATGGCCAACGCCGATGCAGGCTACGCCCTTGATTTTGTCTCAACCTTTATCGAGCCGAGGCTGGAAGAGATTGCCAAACGAGGCGTCAAGGTCATCGCCAACGCGGGTGGCGTGAACGCTACGGCCTGCGGAGCCGCGCTTCGCGATGCGGTCGCCCAGCACGGTCTGAATCTCAAGGTGGCGGTGGTGACCGGTGATGATCTTTCTCACCGCGTGGACGAGCTCGCCGGCCAAAAGGTTACCGAGATGTTTTCTGGCGAACGGTTCCCGGCGCCGGACAAGATTGCGAGCAGCAATGCCTATCTTGGGGCATATCCGATTGCGCAGGCGCTGGCTTCCGGGGCGGACATCGTGGTCACCGGGCGAGTGGTGGACAGTGCGGTCACGCTCGGGGCGTGTATCCACGAGTTTGACCTGAATCCTGACGATCTTTCTGCTCTCGCCGGTGCGAGCCTCGCAGGACATATCTTGGAATGTACGGCGCAGGCGACCGGCGGCAACTTTACCGACTGGGAGCTGGTCGCTGACAACTATGAAAGCGTTGGCCATCCGATCGCCGAGGTGTCGGCAGACGGGTCCTTCATTTGCACCAAGCCGCCGGGGACCGGCGGCATCGTCACGCCGCACACGGTGGGTGAGCAGATGCTCTACGAAATCGGGGACCCGCAGGCGTACATCCTGCCCGACGTGGTCTGTGACTTCTCCTCGGTGACCCTCGAGCAGGTTGGGCCCAACCGAGTGCTGGTCAAGGGAGCAGAAGGCGCTCCCGCGCCTGATACGTACAAAGTGAGCGCAACCTTTGCTGACGGGTATCGGGGCGGGCAGGTAGTTTTCTTCTACGGCGCCGAAGCCGATCGTAAGGCCCGCCGATTCGCCGAGGCGACTATCGCTCGAACCAATCGCCGTCTGCGAGAGCTTGGCCTCGTCGACCTTACGGAAACCTGTGTGGAGATCATCGGCGACGAAAGTCACTACGGAGCGCGGCGTCAGGTAAGCGGGTCGCGGGAGGTGGCGCTCAAAATTGCGGCGAAGCATCCGACCTCAAAGGGCATCAGCGTCATGCTCAAGGAGCTTATCGGTTTGGCGCTAGCCTCGCCGCCAGGGCTTTCCATGTTCGCTGGCGGGCGGCCCAAGCCCACACCTGTTGTTCGCCTGTTTTCCTTTTTGATCGCTAAGGACGAGGTCCCTGTTGCCATCGAGGTGGAGGGACAAACGTTCGACGCTGATCAGATCACTGGCCAGGCCTTCGACGCTGGCAACATCCAGCGACCCTCGCCGCCGAATCCACCGGCAAATCCCAGTGTCGAGATGAGACAGGTGCCGCTGATCAAGCTGGCGGTCGGGCGCAGCGGTGACAAAGGCAACAACGCCAATATCGGCATCCTGGCCCGCAGGCCAGAGTATTTGCCTCATATTTGGGGTTCGCTGACAGAACAGGTTGTCAGAGACGGGTTTGCCCATTTCATCGAGGGCCCGGTTGAGCGATTTCTCCTGCCCGGAAGCCACTCCATCAATTTCCTTTTGCATGACGTGCTCGGCGGTGGCGGCGTGGCCAGTCTGCGCAATGACCCCCAGGGGAAGGGTTATGCGCAGCTGCTGCTCGACTTTCCGATTGCGGTGCCGGCAGCCATGGCGGAGGCGCTTTAGATGCCTGGATTTCAATCAAAGATTGACGTGACGGCCGACTCGTTCGCTGAGAACCGTGCGGACATGGTCCAGCTGGTTAAGCAGCTGCGCGGCCTGGAAGCACGAGCTGCGAGCCTGTCGGAAAAACGCCGGCCACGTTTTGAGCAGCGCGGCCAGCTCACGCCTCGCGAACGGCTGTCACGGCTACTGGATCCCGGCATGCCCTTTCTTGAGCTCTACAACCTTGCCAACTATCTGGTAGAGGATTCCAACCGAGAAACCAGCATTCCCGGCGCCAATATGTTGGTCGGCATCGGGTTTGTCAGCGGCGTTCGTTCGATGATTCTGGTCGACGATAGCGGCATTAACGCGGGCGCCATGACGCCGCGCAGCGTCAACAAGGCGGTGGGGGCACTGGGACTATCTCGAAAGCTGAACCTGCCTTTTGTGCACCTCGTGGAAAGCGCGGGCGCCAACCTGATGCAGTACGAGGTTGAGCTTTGGGCCTACGGCGGTGCCATGTTTCACGGCCTGGCCAAGCTGAGCGCCGCGGGTATCCCCACCGTCACCGTACTGCATGGCCCTTCCACCGCGGGCGGGGCGTACCAGCCTGGGATGAGCGATTACGTGATCGGTGTTCGGAAAAACGGCATGGCGGCCCTCGCCGGTGCGGCGCTGACGCGCGCTGCAACAGGAGAGATTGCTGACGAGGCTGAGCTCGGCGGTGCTGAGATGCATGCCACCGTGTCTGGGCTGGTCGAATATCTTGCTGATGACGACGCGCAGGGCATCCTCATGGCCCGAGACGTGATGCGGCGGCTGGCCTGGAATGAGCGCTGTGCAGCAGCAACGCCAAGACGCTTTTCAGAGCCACGCTACAGCACTGACGAGATCGCTGGGGTGGTGCCCGTGGATTACCGAACGCCTTACGACGTGCGCGAGGTGATGGCCCGCATCGTCGACGATTCCGATCTCCTGGATTTCAAACCCGGCTACGGGGCAGCGACCGTTTGCACCCAGGCCAGCATTCACGGACATGCCTGCGGTCTGATCGGTAACAACGGGCCGATCGACCCGAGCGGGGCAACCAAGGCCGCTCAGTTTATGCAGCTTTGCGATCAGTCCGATGTGCCGCTGGTTTTTCTCAACAATACAACCGGCTATATGGTCGGCACAAAATACGAACAGGGCGGCATGATCAAACACGGCTCAAAAATGATTCAGGCCGTGTCCAACGTTCGAGTGCCAAAACTGACGCTCTATATTGGCGCCAGCTTCGGCGCCGGCAACTACGGCATGTGCGGTTTTTCGTATGAGCCCGACTTTCTGTTTTCCTGGCCCAACGCGATGACCGGCGTCATGGGTGGTGAGCAGGCGGCGTTGACCATGGAACAGGTGGCCCGGGTGTCAGCTGAGCGTCGCGGCCACCCCGTCGACGAGGAAAAGCTCGTAAAACAGCGAGCCGCCATAACGGCTCATTTCGACAACCAGTCCGACGCGTTCTATACATCGGGGCGGGTGCTTGACCATGGCGTCATCGATCCGCGCGATACGCGTCGGGTGCTGGGGTTTGCGCTAGAAACCTGCTGGGAGGCACGCCACCGGAAGCTGCAGCCAAACAGCTTCGGCGTTGCGCGTTTGTAGAGCTATGACGCATTTACCCAACGGCAGGAACCCGATGACCATTGACTGTGTGCTCATCGCCAATCGAGGCGAAATTGCGTGTCGAGTGATTCGTACCGTCAAAGCCTTGGGTATGCGGGCCATCGCCGTCTATTCAGACGCGGACGCCAACGCGCCGCACGTGATGCTGGCGGATGACGCCGTCGGAATCGGGCCACCGGCAGCGCAAGATTCTTATCTCAACATCGAGAAAATCCTGGAGGCCGCGCAACAATCCGACGCAAACGCTGTGCATCCGGGCTATGGTTTTCTGTCCGAAAACGACTCGTTTGCTCAAGCCTGCGAGCAAGCCGGCCTCGTCTTCATTGGCCCAACGCCCGAGGCGATTGCGTTGATGGGCAACAAAGCCGCGGCCAAGCGCCACATGATCTCCGCCGGTGTTCCCTGTGTGCCAGGTTACGAAGGCGAGGATCAGTCGGACGAGGCTCTGATGACCGCAGCGGACGAGATTGGCTATCCGATTATGGTCAAAGCGGCTGCCGGTGGCGGCGGGCGAGGGATGCGGCTGGTTCACCGGTCCGAAGATCTCGTCGCTGAACTCGAACTGGCGAGGTTCGAGGCGGCTAGTGCGTTTGGGTCGGATGAGCTGATTTTGGAAAAGGCCATCCTGAGGCCGCGGCATGTCGAGATACAGGTTTTTGCAGATACGCAGGGCAACGTCATCCATCTTGGGGAACGCGACTGTTCGGTGCAGCGCCGACACCAGAAAGTCGTGGAAGAATCGCCCTGTCCGGTGCTGACCGACGGACTTCGCGAAAAAATGGGCGCAGCGGCCGTGGAAGCTGCTCGAAGCATCAGCTACCGCGGTGCCGGTACCGTCGAGTTTCTGCTCGACGATACCCATCAGTTTTATTTTCTGGAGATGAACACGCGCCTGCAGGTGGAGCACCCGGTCACCGAACTGGTCACGGGGCTAGACCTGGTGGCGCTTCAGCTTAAGGTCGCCAGCGGCGAACCGCTGGGCATTGAGCAGGCTGATGTGCAGCTAAGTGGTCACGCCATCGAGGTGCGGCTCTGCGCTGAGGACGTCGCCAAAGGTTTTCAGCCCAGCGCCGGCCGGATTGACCTTTGGTGCCCGGCAGCGGCGGACTGCGTGCGAATCGATGCGGGAATCGAAACCGGCCAGGAGGTATCCCCCTTCTACGATTCGATGCTCGCCAAGGTGATTACCTGGGGTGAAACACGAGAATCAGCTCGGCGACGCCTGATTGCAGCGATGACAGATACGGGGTTCTTTGGCCCTGCGAGCAATCGGGATTTTCTGATCGATGTGCTGGAGACTGAAGCCTTTATTCAAGGCGAAGCCACCACCGCGCTGATCGAAGAATCCTTTGATGTCGAAACGCTGGGTCAAACTCCGGCCTCCTTCGAACACGCGGCGGCGGCAGCGGTCCTGGCCCATCGTGACGCGCGCGAAACTGCGCACCGTCAATCGGTGATCGTCTCAGCACCTCTGCTGAACTGGAGCAGTGGCGGCACGCTGCGCACATCCTATTTGTTCGACTGCGAGGGTATTTCGTTCGAGCTGGATGTTCATCCGACCGGCATTAATGGCTACCGCATTTCCGGCGACGATGAGTGCCATATCGAAGTGATTTCCTTCGAACCGCCAAACGCGCAGCTCAGCATCAACGGCCGCCGCGTCGATGTGCTGTTCGTCCAGAAAAGCCGTGGCGAGCTGGCGGTGGCCCTGGGCCGTCATCAGGCCGATTTTCAGAATCGTCTGGCGGATTTCGGTGCCAACGACGAAACGGACACCGGCGGCCGCGTGACTGCACCCATGCATGGCCTGCTGCAGGACGTCTTGGTGAAAGAAGGAGATCGCGTCGAGAAAGGATCACCATTGTTTGTCTTGGAGGCGATGAAGATGCAGCATCGTGTCCTGGCTGACGTGCCGGGAACGGTCGAACGGGTTTGTTATGCGCCTGGGGATCAGGTCGATGCTGGCGCTTTGCTCCTTGAGATCATCCCGGTCGAGAGTAGCTGAGGGGATACGGGAGGACGCATGAAGTCGGAGCTATGCACTAAGCTGGGAATCGAATTTCCGCTGTTTGCCTTCAGCCACTGCCGCGATGTTGTGGCGGAGGTCACGCGGGCCGGCGGTATGGGGGTCTTTGGTGTGGTCACCCTGCCGCCGGAACAGCTGGAGCAAGAACTACAGTGGATCGATGACCGCGTCGACGGCAAACCCTATGGCGTAGACCTGCTTGTGCCCAATAATTTTGAAGGCAAATCAGACGCTCTGGATGAGCGACAGCTGCTGGCAGGCCTTCCCGAGGAACACCTTGCTTTTGCCTCACAGCTTTTAAAACAGCACGACATTGACCCAAGCACCATGGACGAAGACAGGCGTTCCCATCTGCGCTTTGCTAGAAATCTTCAGGATTTTGGCGCAGCCGAGATGCTCGATGTGGCGTTGTCTCATCCGGTCGGCTTGATCGCCAACGCGTTGGGTGTCCCGCCGCCAATCATGCTGGAAAAAGCCAGGGAGAAAGGCGTGCCGGTTGCTGCGCTGGTTGGCGCGCCGAAACACGCGGTTCGTCAGGCACAGGCTGGGGTCGACATTCTGGTGGCTGCTGGCGGGGAAGCCGGCGGGCATTGCGGCGACGTGTCCACGCTGGTGCTCGTACCCGAAATCATCGAGGCGGTGAAACCGTTTGGCAACGTGCCGGTGTTGGCCGCCGGAGGGATTGTGACGGGTCGACAGATGGCCGGCTGTATGGCCATGGGGGCTGCCGGTGCGTGGTGCGGCTCGGTGTGGTTGACGACAACCGAAGCGGAAACAACGCCCGCCATGAGAGAAAAGATGCTGCGGGCTTCATCCCGCGACACCGTCCGATCCCGAAGCCGAACCGGCAAGTTTTCGCGGCAGCTCCGGTCTACCTGGACCGACGCCTGGGAGGAGTCCGGCCCGAAGCCGCTACCCATGCCGCTGCAGTCTCTGGTCGCCGAGCCCGCGCTTGCGCAGATCGACAAGCTGTCGCAGGGTGGCCACGCGGGCGCCGAAGACCTAGCGACCTATTGGGTGGGGCAGGGCGTCGGGTTGATGAATGAACTTAAGTCCGTACGTACGCTGATGCAGGAGTTTCAGGAAGACTTTCTAGAGGCATGCGAGCGCCTCCAAACGGTCCTGGGAGACTAAGGGTGTTTCAGGAAGCGACCGACTTTCGTGAGGAGAGTGAGGCCCTCTACGTCATATTGAAGGACCTCGATGACAACGCGCTTAGGACGCCCACGCTGTTTAAAGGCTGGACGTTTGACGACGTACTGGGCCATCTCCACTTCTGGAACCGTGCAGCAGTGATGTCGGTGGAAGATGAAGCCACACTCGTGGCGCTCTTAGGTCGCGCTGCCTCGGAGATTCCCACGGGAGGCCTGCGGGGGTTTGAAGACCAACAGCTTGATCACATACATGGCAAGGAATTGCGCGAAGCGTGGCGTGATGGATTTCTGGCCACGGCCGAACGGCTTGGCTCCGCCGACCCAAAGAAGCGGGTGAAATGGGCCGGCCCGCCGATGAGCGTCCGGTCTAGCGTAACGGCGAGGCTGATGGAAACCTGGGCGCATGGTCAGGCTATCTATGACGCTCTCGGTCTGATGCGTGAAGACACCGACCGCATCAAAGGCATTGCGTTCTTGGGTATCAACACCTTCGTATGGACCTTCGCCAACCGCGGGCTTGAGGTTCCGAATCCCCCTCCCCTGGTTAGGCTTGAAGCGCCAAGTGGCAAGATCTGGGAGTGGAACGGGCCAAACGATGTTGACAGTATTACCGGCAGCGCGGCCGAGTTTTGCCAAGTCGTCACACAAACTCGGAACATCGCCGATACTCAATTACTTCTAGTTGGCGAGACAGCAAAACGATGGATGGAAATCGCGCAGTGTTTCGCCGGACCGCCGACGGCCCCGCCGAGGCGTGGTGACCGTTTCGTTTCACGCTGATGTAAGTCGGGAGCCGAACACCTGCAGGTGTTCAGCTTAGCGGTAGCTCTCGATCTGATGCGCAAGCGTTGTGTCCGCGGTAGAATCTTGAGGTAAATGCGTTGTCAGCAAAGCTATATCGACGTGTGCCCGCTCACTGAGCATACGTCCCCTATTCCGGCCCGGCTCGGTTTTTTCTTCGCTGCTCTCCTACTCCTCGTTACGGTCCGCGCTACGGCCGTATCGATTCTGGTCACTACAACCATCGACGAGATTTCCGTCAACGGGCAGTGTAGCCTTCGCGAGGCCGTCCAGGCTGCTAACTCTGACCTTCCTGTAGATGTTTGCGCCGCCGGAAATGGGGCAGACCTAATCTTGCTCGGCTCGGGTACCTACACCCTTGAAATCGTTGGTCGGGAAGAGGACGAAAATCTGACTGGTGATCTGGATTTAACCGCGTCATTGACCATGGTCGGTACGGGGCAGGACCAAACGATCATCGACGGTGGCTCCCTGGATCGAGTTATCAATGTGGATCCAGGGAGCATCGGCGTCTCGGTATCCATCGAAGGCTTAACGATTCGTGGCGGTGACGCAGAAAGGAACACCGGTTTACGAGAGGACTTCGGAGGGGGAATTCGAAACCATGGTGAGTTGACGCTCCGCGACGTCACGCTGCGAAACAATATTGCCTTCTCAGGGGGCGCAATCGAGAATCGCGGTGTGCTAACGCTGCAACGGACGGTGCTGGTTGAGAATATCGCCACCTGGGATGGCGGCGGGGTATTCATTGCACCAGGCGCTACCACAACTATTGAAGACTCTAGAATTCTCCGTAATAGCGCGGTCTCAAGCTTTGGTGGGGGCATTGGCAACCAAGGCACTTTGGCCCTATACCGATCCGAATTATCTGACAACAACGCCCTGGCCGAAGGCGGTGGTTTATTCTCAGATAGCATGCTGCAGGTGGAGTCGAGTTTGGTGGCCAGTAATGGCTCAGACATTGGTGGCGGGATCTTCATTCAAAGCGGCACGTCAACGCTGACGAACGTCACGATCAGCGGCAACGAATCTCGGATCCTTGGCAATGGTGGTGGACTTGCCGCCTCTGGGACCGGCACGCCAAACGTAACGCTGCTACATGTCACGATCACCGATAATTTCCCGGACGGAATTTTTGTTGACGGCAGTGGCGTATCCAGTACGGTCGCAAACACCATTATTGCCGGTAATCAGGTTGCCGACTGTGTCAGTATTGAGAATAGCCTTATGTCCGAAGGGCACAACCTGGACAGCGATGGCAGCTGCGTCACCGATGGAATCAATGGCGATCTAACTCGCGCCGATCCTGGACTTGGACCTTTGGCTAGCAATGAAGGGCCGCTATCGACGCACGCGCTCGTCGATGGCAGTCCCGCGATTGATTCTGGCAACAACGATCGTTGTGCCGCCAGCGATCAGCGCGGCATCGAACGTCCGCTCGACGGTGACGGCGACGGCCAAATTTCTTGTGATATCGGGGCCTTCGAGGTCAGTCGAGATCTAATCCTTGCTGATGGCTTCGAGGACTGAGGCCCTAGTTCAATTTTTTGGCCGTAAACAGACTTCGATACCCCGCAGCTGAATTAAAGAGGGCGTAAAACCTCAGACAGAGACTCGACACGTTCAGTCGTCGAATTCGAAGCCGTCGCTGAACAACCCCGGTAGCTTGAGAAAGCGACCGCGGATGCTGAGAGGGTCGCTGTCGCCGACAAACGAATGCCAGACGATCATGAGACGACCGTCCCTGTCGCTGGAAACTGCCGGGTAGCGTTGGAAATTGTTGGTTGTATCGTTGACGCGAAACTCGTCGCCGACAAAGGTGCCTTCCTTCAGAATTCGCCGAGCCCAGATCTCACGATCATTGCCAGTGGGCGCCGGGCTTTCCCACACCACAAGAAACCCGCCTCGCCCGTCGGCAGCAACATCCAGGTTCTCCTGGCTGCCAGTCGTATTTTGGTTGACGCTCAGCTCGTCCGTCAGCGGTGTGCCGTCTTCGGCATAGATTCGTGCCCTCACGTCCGGTACGCGAGTGTCTCGGTCGGACGGGAATGACGAGAAATCGTTTTCCCAGGCGATCAAAAAAACGCCGTCGGTGTCTGCGCCGACCGCTGCGTTGTGCTGACTGTGCGGTTCCGTCTGATTAACCTGCTGCTCGCCACCTAAGGGCGTGCCGTCTGCGGCGTACCGTTGGAAGACCACGGCCCGCCAATCGGCGTCTACGTCTCGGCTTTCCCAGACCGCTACGAAGCCATCCGACAGGCCGGACATCTTTACTTCGTTCTGCCAGGACTGCGAGGTGGTATTGATTCGGAACTCTGGCCCCGGCTGCCCTGAGGTGTCGTAGATCCGGCCATAGATCTCACCGGCCAAGACGCTAGGCTGCTGGCCGTCGTTCCGGGGTTGCTCATCACTTTCCCAGGCCACCATAAGATTTCCAGCTGCGTCGAAGGCGGAAAACGGGTCGGATTGGTCGTTCTGAGTGTAGATGTTGACTCGGAACTCGTCGCCGACCGGTGTTGCGTCTCGGTTGAGCCTCTGTCCGTAAACGCCGAAGTCGCTGCCGTCCTGATCGCGACTCCGCCAGAAGACCACAAAAGATCCGTCGGGCGCGACGGCTACGGTCGGCTGGCTCTGCACGCTGGCCGTCTCGGTATTGACGATGACCTCGGGGCCTAGCGGGTCTCCGCTAGCGTCATAAAGCTGGGCGGCAACGGCGTGCTGATCGCCGTCTTGCCCGATGCTCTCCCAGGCGACGAGCACCCGACCGCTACGGGCCATCGCGAGCCGGGGAAACCCCTGGTTCTCTGGAAAGTAGCTGTTGACCCGAAACTCGCCGCTGTCGAAAACTATTCCGCTGTTCCCGAGCGTCGTTTGAGCAACCGAAGACAGTGCTGTAGACAAGCCGGCAATCAGCGTAAGCATCAGCCCGCGAATAGGTGGCGTCATCGTCCCTGAAGTCCCTGTAGAGCACGGAAAAGCGCTTGAATTCCCTTCAACTTACTGTTTTCTAAGTCTTGTGGCTGTGACTAGCCGCACGAATCCAGTGCGTGGTGCCGTCCGAGGTTTGCAGGTTTTGGTTTGCTGGGGTGTTTCTTTCGTCGGATGTTGGGAAGTACGCCTGCTGCTAGCATGAAGACGATGAGAGCCATTCATACATTCATGATTGCGCCGCTCCTCTTCGCAGGGCTGGTGCCGTCGCTTGGAGCCGAGGAAGGGAATCTCATGCCGAGCGTCTTTGATTACGATCGGGTGCTAGTTACGCCGACTTTGATGAACGGCGATTCGCTACGGTTTTATACCGATTCTGGCGGTGGCTTTAATGCCATCAAACGGTCTGTGGCCGACAAGCTTGGTGCTGCCTCTGCCAGCGAAGTTATCGACCTACCGAGTTTCGTCGATGGCTCGTCGATTCCAGCCAATCCGATCTTCAAAAACGGCCAGCTTCAGGTGGTCGAAGACGATGTCCTTAGCCAGCACTACGACGGCTTTCTTGGCGGTCGGTGGTTTGGCAATCGTATCTGGGAATTCGACTACGAAACAAAACGGCTGATATTGCACGACAAGTTGCCGATCGCTGTTACTGAGCCAATGGCGGGGTTGTCGCTCGGTTTCCAGGTTGGGGAGGATCGCCTTCGAACCATGCACTTTCCGAGGCTGCCGGTTTCGATAGACGGCAAAGAAATCCAGGTGCTGTTTGATACAGGCGCCACGGCCACGCTTACGGACAGCTCGGCGGACTATTTTGATCGAGCAGCGGGGGACGGCATCGGCATAAGCTTTATGTGCCAGGAGGTTTTTGATCAATGGCGATCAGATCACCCGGACTGGCCTTACCTTGAACGCGCGGACGCGGTGGGTCGAGGTAAGCTCCCCATGATTCAGGTGGCTGAAGTGGAAATGGCGGGTCTGGTCAGCGGACCGGTGTGGTTCGCGAAGCGTCCCAACTCAGCCTTCAAACGTTACATGACGCAATTCATGGACCAAGAGGTCTGCGGCGCGATCGGCGGATCAGCTCTCAAGTATTTTCATCTCGTGATCGACTACCCCGCGGCGAATCTTTGGCTGCGTCTTACTGATTAGACGATCCATGCTCCGAGTTTCGCAGCGGCACAATGAAGGCAATAATTAAGCCGCTGATTAGCGCAATTGACCAGGCCTCAGCGCTCATGAGCAACACGACGTCTGCCGGGTTTCCCACCACAAAGTTCATCACCGGCATTCGAATGAGTGAGTGGTCCAGCCCAAGAAGTAAGATTCCGTAGCTGAGGCCTTTCAAGAATGGGTTCCGGCCCGGCAGCAGATGACCGGCCCAATAGTAAATCAGTACCTTAAATGCATAGGGGATTAGTGCGGTCACGAAAGCGATTGCCACGATTGGTAATGGCAATGGCTCGGAAACGAGGGAGTCCAGCCGGCCGGCCTGGGCAGCGCGCTGAATATAGTCCTGTAAAACGCCCTCGCCATAAATCACGTGGATCGAAAAACCAACAGCCGTTGCGACTAGTGTCGCCAGGCTCGCGCGAATCAGGAAGCTTCGCCTCGATTGCTGGTGATCCAGGTTACTCATCGTCGAGCTGTGGACGGCGTGCGACAACCGCCCGTACGCGAGTATGGCTACGGTGCGAAGAATCAGCGAGACAGTGCAGAAACCGTTCGGTGAATCCCCGCGATGTCATGGATTGAAGGCGCGGCATACGCGATAGCCGCCTACGCCAGGCATTAAGCACTTGATCACTCGCTGGACCGTCGAAACAGAGTTCCAGGTCATCGAGGTCGGCTGACCAGGTTATGGAAAGGCCTGATCCAACGATCCAGTCGTCGAGGCGGTGTGCGGCGTCGAACCAGTACCTTCCTGACAAGCGTGCGTCGTCGACAAATCCCGCGATCGCTTCTCGGTCCGATATCCCGAGCGGCTCATGGTTCAGGAGATCAGCCATCTCTACAACGGCGATCCATCCGCCCGGCGAGAGACTCTGACGAACGCGAGTCAGCCAGGCAACGGGGTCTTCGACATAGGCGATTGCAAACGATGACCAGATTCCGTCGATTTGCCGACCGGATGAGAGGTCCAAATCGCCAAAATTGGCGCACATCCAGTTGACGCCACCCGGGTCGAGACGGGCCTCCTGGACGAGATCTGCGTCCCCATCAACAGCGGTAACCTCCGCGCCTTGTTGAGATAAGGACCGGGCAACGAACCCTGAACCTGCGCCCAGGTCCAGGATCCGTTTTCCCTCAATAGCCCCAAGACGGCGAAAGACACGGTCGAACGAGCGCCAACTCCGTTGAGCTTCATACTGTTGGTACAGACTCGTTTTCATTGGTGCTGCCTCCTGGTTGACCTTCTTATGGTCGCCTGGGCCACATCGACCCAAGCCTAGCGCTAATCGTTGCAGTTATCGGCAGAGTCCACCGGAAAAATCGGAAAAACTCCGCGCAGACCGTTCGTAAACTCGTAACTTGCCGTGCCTGAGTCGCAAGTCTCCAGCTCAACGATGAGCGTCCCCACGCTGCCCGGTGGTGATGGAAGCACGGGCTCAGGTGAATCGAAGGCCCCTCCACGAACACTCGCAAGATCGAGCTCAGCCCTCGAGCCCACAATTGGGCCAAAAGCTGTCATCCAATGGGGATCCGGCTCCCCAAGCGGCCCGTCCTCAAGGGTAAACGTAAACCAACCGACAAACAGTGCGCTGCCGCCGTTGACGACATCAAAAAACAGACCCTGCCCCGGCGTTTCGGGATTGAACCAAGCACCCTCAGAGACCGAGTGAATTCCGAACTTCGGTGGCTGGCTCAGCTCGGCGGATACCGTGTAGTTCCAAAAGCAGATACTGCCCCGCGTGTTGGCGATCCACGCCTCGACATCGTCTTCGACCAGTTGTGGATTACCGTCGCAGAGTTCGATCGCAAAATCGCCGAAGCCCTCCACCTCGTCCACATGCCAGCTCCATAGTGGCTGGTCGGGATCTAGCTGATTGCGGTTGAAGCCATCTGTGTCTGCGGCGATCTTCGCCGAGATGATCGAGCCGCCCGCTGCCGGGCCGAGATCAATAAGCTGTCTCGCATGATCGATATGCGAGGGGTCTTTTAGTGGTAGGAGGTAGGACAGCTGCCGATTGCCCTGAATAGGTGAGACGACAAACCAGGTCGCATCCTCGGATTGTGTGGCACGAGACTGAAGGGCCGCGCCGAGCAATATCGGGATCATCGCGATATGGATGACGAATCGAATCTGACTGCGTTGCATGAGTTGACTCCATGAATTGGCTGAACAATGGGTGACGCTTTTTTTGCGTCGATCGAAACCGAACTGCGTCACTCGTAGCGTTCATACGAGACGCGGCAAAAAAGTTGATCATCACCTCGAAGAATCATCACAAGCTGAATCGCCAAACTACGGCTTAAGGGCTGATCAGCTTTTCGTCGGAAATCCGTATGGGTCTGATGTACAGATGCTGAGAGAGCATGATGCTCAAATGTTTAACCCTCCGGGCAGGTCGACGCCCGATTGTCCGGAGAAGCCACGTCGGCTTCGCTGGCTGTTCATCCATGGTTAATGCTCGGTACGTAGCATGACCAGCATGTTGAATTGGCACCCAAAATCGGGGATCAAAAAGGCGATTGTGAAAGCCGGAGGGATCCGAGATGAGGTATTGACGGCGCACCCCAACGGGCATTTCTACTCCCCCGTTGTGAATCCCTCGAGCCTTTCTGGAGATCTCTGGAGTGACCGTAGCGGCGTTGCTGGAATCGACTTTTGCTCCGACCGGCATCGCCTGCTGCTCAGCGATTGGTTTCCAAGACATCTTCCCCATTTTGACTATCCCTTTGATGAGCCTGAGGACCCGTCGCGTTACTTTGTCGGTAACTCACAGTTTTCCTGGCTGGACGCAAGGACGCTATTCGTGTTCCTGCGGGAGCTCAGACCCAAAAGGATGGTTGAGGTGGGTTCCGGGTTCTCGTCGCTGCTCTCCGCAGATGTGAATCATCGCTTCCTGAACGATGAGATGGATTTGACCTGCATCGAGCCCTTTCCGCGTCCATTTCTAACGACAGCAATTGCGGGGCTTAATCGGGTGGTGACGGAAAAGGTTGAAAACGTTGATCTGACGCTGTTCGGCCAGTTGGAAAGCGGCGACATCCTGTTCATCGACTCGTCCCATGTCGCGAAGACGGGAAGCGACGTCAACCATCTCTTTTTTGAAGTGATACCCCGATTGTCTGCCGGTGTCTTTTTCCACATTCACGATATCTTTTTGCCCGGTGAGTACCCAAGAGAATGGGTGGTGAACGAAAACAGAAGCTGGAATGAGCAGTATCTTCTGCAGGCGTTCCTGATGTTCAATCAAAGCTTCGAGGTGTTTTTCGGCTGCAGCTATGCCCACCGGTCGTTCCCGGATCTGGTCGGAGCTGCGCTCGGACTGGGCGGCCAGTCTTTTGGTGGCGGGAGCATGTGGATCAGGCGAACCAGTACTTAGCCGGAACAGCCTTAGTCATCGGCAAGATCTGGACCGTCGCTGGCTAGGGCTTAACGCCTCGGCAGATCACATACTCACCAGGAATGGAGAAACCCTCAGCGATCCGGTAGGGACTAATTGACCTTAGGTAGGCGATCCGTACGCGCCGCTTAGTTGCCGACTCAAATCGACTGTAGGCAAGTGCAACCGGCCCGCCCAACAGCGCAGCATCCGCAGCGCTTCTGGCGTCCTTATAGGGCAGGGTGCATTGAATTCGGCGCTGTCGAACGCCTGAAAAACCTGCCTCCATCATTTGCCCGGCCAAGGTGTCCTCAGCCCCGAGCTGAAAGAACATCGGGCAAACCGTGGACTGGACCTCAGCATCGACTATGGGAAATATCTCGGCCCATCCGCAGTTGCGGCGATCTCCCCACACGGCAAAAACCGCTCGACCGCCCGGTCTTAAAGCGCGAAATGCTTCGCGAATTGCGTTGAGCGGATTCGGGCAATACATCAGACCCAGGGCGCAGGTCACGAGGTCAAACGTCTCGTTTCCTATCGCGGTCAAGGATTCGGCGTCTGCGCGAAAGGCCTCGACCTGAAGGTGATAGTCCTCTTGAGCAACCCGGCGTACGGCGGCCACCATCCTGTCGGACAGGTCCGTGGCCACAACCCGGCCATCCGGTCCAACAGCGTCCGCAATCGGAAACGTCACCATACCTGTCCCACACGCGATGTCGATTACCGATTCACCGAGTCGGGGCTCAGCAAGCCGCAGGAGTTCTTGATGCGCCGGCGCAAGCGGCTTTTCCCAGCCCGCTTCATAGAACGGGGCGGCTTTGTCCCATCCATAGCGCTGAATACGTCGTTGAAAACGTTCGTTCATCGAGCTGTCTCTTGGGTCAAAATTACTTTCACACAGGTTTCGATAGGAGTTCGACACCGGACCGCATCCAGCATCGGGCTAAGCGTCAGAGACTGTTGAACCACCGCTTTGACCGCATCGGGCGTCTCGCAGGAGTAGACGCTGATTTGGAGCCGGCCGGCCTCAAAGCCTGGCGCAGCGCTCGCGCATACCCCGAGCTGGCCGCGGGCGTCGACATCGGTCTCGAATCGAACCTGAACCTGTTCAACTTCAACTTCCGCTCGAATCGCAAAGCTCCTGATGCCAATCGCCACGCAGCTCGCCATCGCGGCACGCAGCAAACAGGAGGGGGATGGACCTTGATCGGTTCCGCCCATCCCTGGCGGCACGTCGGCAATCAGGTCATGGTGCTTTTCCCGAATCAAACACTCCATACTGCCGTTCAACGTCGCCGTTGCGTAATAGGTTCGCTGCCCAAAGGCCGGCCTTTCCGCAACCAGCCGGGCTGCGCGATCCAGCGCGGTTTTGGTGTCCTTAAGGTTTTGCATGACGTCACTCCGCGATTGGTTCAGGCGACCTGCGTTCTGGAGTCGTTCAAATAGCCCACCAGATGAGCCGCCAGCGCCTTTGCATCATCTGCGGCTCCGTCGATCAGGCTGGATTTCCGGGTGCGCATAAAGGGCAGCCCGAGCACGTACACACCCGGCGCGCCGACCACGCCGCCGTCATGCATCAGCCGTCCGCGAGCATCAAACACCGGCAGATCTAAAAACGAATAGTCCGGCTTCAACCCGGTGGCCCAGAGAATTGAGTCGATGCCGGCCGCTTTCAGGTCGAGAACCAGCTCAGGGTTGTCGGGCACCAGCGTCGGATTCGGAAAAGCACCGCCCAGGGATCGACTCTGCGGCAACGACTCGTCGATCCACGCGTCCAAGGTTCGGAGCAGACGCTGCATCTTTAGGTCTGCCAGGCGGCAGACGTTATGGAGGTTGCCAGAGAACAAGGCCCTGCCCCCGCGAAAAGCCGTCAAGCGTCCGACAATTTTTACTCCAAGCTTCTGCAGCCGATTCAGGTCGACGCTACGACCGGTAGTGCTGCCGACCAGCTGAAACGACGGCAGCGTTCGGACACGCGACAGGTCGTCAACGTCCGCGATGCTGTGATCAAAATAGCCGGCGGCATTCATGAGCCAAAGGATGTCATGCCCTCGGTAACGGCGAGGGACCCGGACATGTTCTCCCACCGACAGAAAAACGTTGCGGCCTGCCAGGGCAAGCTCCTCAGCAAGCTGCACGCCGCTCGCTGAGGCGCCGACAATCAAAACCGAAGCGCCGACGATGTCGCAAGGACGCTTGTAGTCAGGGATAGCCAAAGACTGCAGGCAAGACGGCCGGTCGGCCGCAACCTCGGGCAGTGCAGGGAGCGTCATTGCCCCATTGGCCAGCACCAGGCATAGGCACTCCCAGTCGCCGCGATCGGTCTGGACTCGATAGCCATTTCGAAGACGTTTGACCGAGAGCACCGTCGTCAGAGTCTCAATCGGGGCGCCGGTCTTCCTAGCATAGTCGTCGAAGAATCTGATGGTCTCGATCAATGTGCGGAAACCGTGGGGATCTGTCCCATGGTACTCATGACCCGGCAGTCGGCTTTGCCAGTTGGGCGTCAAAAGCCGGAGCGAGTTCCATCGTTCGGTGCGCCAGGTGTTTGCCACACGGCCGCGCTCCAAAATGACATGCTCGACAGATTGCCTAGCCAGACTGTGACTCATGGCCAAGCCGGACTGACCGGCGCCAATGATGATCGTGGTGACTCTTTTCATGGTTGTAAATCCCTGGCAGCGAACCTTGGGACGTCCCCAGCTCTGGCGGCTGGGGACGTCGATTTGGCCGCTGGCGATCAGGAATGAACCGTCACAAAAACGTTTGTGGGATTCGTGATGATGTCGAACACGGCCGACCGCTTTTGGGACTGGGCGACCAACGCTTCGATGTCCTCAGTGCTGGCCTCGGCGTCGATGTTGTAGGTGACTCGAATGGCGTTAAATCCGTTACGTACCTTGGGGTCGATGCCGAGAATTCCGTGAAGGTTCATGTCGCCTTCAACCACCGCCTCAACCGAGCGCAGTTCGATGGCGCGGTTTTCCGCTACGGAGGCAATTCCGGCGGACAAGCATCCGGCAAGGCCGGCCAAGACCAGCTCCACGGGGGTCGGCGCTGCGTCGGGAGCAGCAAATACTTCCGGGTGATCGGAATCGACGATAAACGTCTTGCTGCGGCTCTGTGGCTCACCGAGACCAAAAAACTGGTCGATCTCCATGCGGGTATGCACGCCGTTGAGCCACTGACTACGTGCCGCAAAGCGAAAGTTCGCCGCGTCCGGCGCGGCCTCTAGAGCTTCGCGAGCCTCCAAGATTGCGGCGACGTTGACGCCATTGAGCTGTGTGTCAGAGGAAATTTGTTCACTCATTATGTTTCTCCTTTTCATGTGCATGTGGCGCAGCCGACGACTGCCCTCGGCGGGGCGATCGCGCTGCTAGATAGAGGTTTGCTTGTGAGGCGCCGAACCCGATCGGGCCGGCACCGGTTCTGGCTAGGAGGCCTTTAGCCCGATGAGCTCAGAGCTCTTGCCGAGGCAGACGCGTCCGATTGCGCCGACATGGCGGTGATCAGTACCGCAGCATCCTCCGAAAACACGTAGCTTAGGTAGGTACGCCATCAGCTCCTTGTGCTGCTGGGCCAGCTCGAGGGGATTTCCTTCGTCCAGCGTCTCTGCCTCGTCCAACTCAGCATGGCTTTTGCGCGACGCGTTGGTTCGGAGCCCACCAATCCTGCTTCGCCACTTTTCGTTGCTTTCAAGCACCGGTCGAAAGTGGTCGGGGTGAGCGCAGTTGATCATGTAATACGCCGGGCCTCTGGACAGATCTGCGTCCACCTCGTCAATGGCATCGCCAAGCGATTGACCGGAAGGCAGCCGGCCGTCAGTTTCCACCGTAAACGAGAGCACAAGGGGAACACCTCGACGGGCGCAGGCTCGATTGATTCCGATCGCTTCGCCCGTGTGGGTCATCGTGATGGCGCTGATCATGTCAACACCAGCGTGAGCAAAGGTTTCAATCTGGGCGCTGTGATAGTCGGCCGCATCTTGCGGGTCCAGCAGTTCATCGGGTGCATAGCCATCACCATAGGGTCCAACATTGCCGCTGACGACAAACGGTCGGTCATCCTCAAATGCCTCGCGGAGCTCAAAAAGCATCTCGATGCTCTGCTGATTGGCTTTCACGAGATCCTGCTGGCTGTATCCGAGCTGGCTACCCCAGCGTTCACTTGCTCGCCAGGTGGGGCTATCGAGAATCAGCCCAAGGTTCTGCGAACGGGCAACCTTGATGTAGCTCTCGTAATAGAGACGAAGCGCGGTCTGTCCCCAGTCGGATCGCAACAGCGTAAAGGCAGCAAATAAGGGCAAATCCAGGCCGTAGTGGAAAATCATCGTCGTTTCCAGGCCGCCGTCGGTCAGCAGATACTCGTCATTGAGCTGAGGCAGGCAGCGCCGATATTTTGGGTTTTCCATCACTTCTTCTCGCTATTTCTCTGTTCGTTGCTCTAAGTTACTTGCGGCCCAGCAATCCGCGAATGATCGTTGCGCCGCAAATCATGACCAAACCGCCAGCGGTCGATCGGCAAGCTGGCGGATGCTCATGCGGACTTGCGCCAGTCTGCCGGCGATAGACCGGTTCTTCGCTTGAAGGCGCGCGAAAACGCTTCCGGCGCGCTGTACCCTACGCGGTACGCGACCTCTGACGCGCTCAGGCCGGTGTCTCTAAGCAGTGAGGACGCCGCGTCCAGCCGCTGTGCCTGCAGATAGGCGCGCGGGCCGATTCCCATTACGTCGGTAAAGCGGTCCACAAAAGCGGACCGTGACATGGCAACCGAGCGGGCGAGATCCTCAATACGGGGTGGCTCCGAGAGATTCTGATGAATCACGCTCAGCGCCCGTGCGATACGAGGATCGGCTAGCCCTGCCAGCCAACCTTGAGGCTGGGGATGGCGCTCGACATGCGCTCGAAGCGCTTCGATCAAGAGCAGGCGGCACAAGCTGGAAACGAAATCTGCGCCGACGGCTCGCCCGCGCCCGAGTTCGCGAGCGGCCATAGCCATAGATGCCTGAATCCAGTCGCGCATCGGCAGGCTGTCAATATGAATGACCAGTAGCTCCGGCAAGCAATCCAGCAATGGGAATGGTTGTGAGCCCGTCGCCATGAATCCGCACAGCATTCTTGTTGGTGTGCCACCGCCACCGTACCGGATCTGGAGAAGCCCGTCCGGCTCAGCGGGAATCAGTAAATCGTCGCCAGACACGGGCGGCACGCCGGTTTCGCTGGCTAGTACATGCAATGCGTTAGACGGCAGAAAAATAATGTCCCCGCGCGTTGCGCGGCAGTGTTCTCGGTAGCCATCGCCCGCGTCCATCGAGACCAATAGCTCTCCTTCAGTGACGATGTGATACGCAATCACTTGACATGGTTCCATCACCCAAGGCTGACAGTCCTCTTTTGTGACGTGGGCCGAGATGGCCCACGGTGCGGTGAATTCACCCTCGAGGAAGACAGAGCCCTTTAGGTCGAGTGCCCCAATGATCTTCGCCAAGGGGTCGGAAGCCGACGGGTTGCTTTCGAACACGGATTTCATGGGCAGACAGACGTAACGACTGTGGTTTGCTTCTCGCACGCATGTTGCAATTCCTGACTTTTACTGCACTTTCCCGCCCTGCAGAGGCTTGCTTGCGTCCGTATGCCCTCTCGCTTGCTGGGTTTGATCAAGGATGAAGCTAGGAGAGACAAATTGAGCTTGCGTGCGTCTGTGCCCCTGTCGAAACGTTTTTTGATCTGAAAAAGCTGATTGAGTGCATTCTCGAAGTTCTGACAGTTGGCCACGATTTTCCGTCCATTTGGCGCCAAGAGCTCGGCAAAGGCTCAAGACATTTGATGGGTCCACGTAGCTTTCATACGCAATCGAGCTTGATACTCCGTCACGATCAGCGGAACAACAAATCTCTAGGGGGTTTGCCGCGGGTCATCGTCTGACGACGGCGATTATCGGAATAAGCGGCTATGGAAATTGAACAAACTGAATCGGATCTATTGCTTGAGCGAGACCGACGGGTACACGCCGGCCGGCTCCGCAGGCTTTTTGACAGCTACTGGGACGCGGATCCTTCCGACCGAGCCCAGCTGTTTGCCGACGTTGAAGCCATCGATCCGCTGCTGGCAGACCGCCTTAGAGGTTTGATATCGGCTGAGGCGGAGTCACCGGCGGCCAGCGAAACGTCGAATCAAGATCTGGCCGCAGGGCGAGACTTTGGCGCTTATCGCGTCGTTGAACGACTGGGCGCGGGCGGCATGGGGCAGGTATTCCTGGCCAAGCAGGAGTCGCCTGTCCGGCGTCAGGTTGCCTTGAAAGTTATGCCCTGGCACGCCGCGCTTGATCCGGAGCAACGCGCAAGGTTCACCGCTGAGCGTCAGGCGTTGGCGAGCCTCTCGCATCCGAACGTGGCCAACTTCTATGCAGCCGGTGAGACGGATAATGGTCTTGCGTATTTTGCGATGGAGCACGTGGAAGGTCACCATATCGATCACCATTGTGAGGCGCAGTCGCTGGATTATCGGCGGCGGCTTGAGCTGCTGCTGCAGGTGTGCGCCGGGGTCTCCCACGCCCACCGCAAAGGACTTGTACACCGGGATCTGAAACCCTCCAACATCCTGGTGACCACCGATGGCGCTGACCCGCTGGTGAAGATCATCGATTTTGGTATTGCCAAGGCGGCGACCGCAGGACTCCGTCCGGAAACGTTTGAAACGCATGCCGGACGCATTGTTGGCACGGTTAACTACATGAGCCCCGAGCAGGCGCGTGGCAACGAATTGGTTGATACACGAGCGGATGTCTACGCGATCGGCGTCCTTCTCTACCGGCTTTTAACCGGACGAACGCCGTTTGCGTTCCAAACGGGAGAGCTAGCGCTATCCCAGATTTTTCGACGCCTCGACCAGGAGGATCCGAAGCGACCATCCGAGTTGACCTCCGGCCCCGAGCGGGCGTTTCTCCAGGGCGATCTGGATTGGATTTGCAGCAAAGCGGTAGCCCGAAACCCGAGGCGTCGCTACGCTTCCGTGGACGCGCTGGCGCGAGACCTGGAGGCATTTCTTGAACGAAGGCCCGTAGAGGCGAGACCGCCGACTCTCGCGTATCGGTCAGCGAAGTTTATCTCGCGCCACCGTGCGGGGGTTGCGGCCTTCGGATCGATCTTGCTGGCAGCATTGTTTACAACCCTTTGGTCAGTCCACCAGGCCAGACGAGTTGAGGTGGAAGCCAAAACGGCAAACGAGGTCATCACGCTGCTACGAGAAGCGTTTTCTGCCGCGGATCCCAGTCAGGGGCAATCGCTTACGGTGCTGGACGTCCTCGATCAGGCCGCTGGCAATCTTGACGGTTTGGCCACCGAAAACCCGGTTCGGGCCCGCCTTTCCATGGAGCTGGCAGACGTATACATGAATCTTGGGCAGCCAGTACAAGCCCTCGAACTCTGGAACGCGGCGTTAGAACTTGAGCTCGAACGGAACGGCGACGAGAGTGATGGTTCGCGGCGCGCGCTGGTCGGAAAGGCGATAGCTCACAGGGAGCTCTCGCAGTTTGATGACTCAGAGGACGCGCTACGGCGGGTGCTCAAGCTGGAGGAAAAGCTCAACGGCCACAACAGCTCACAGGCACTGCTGGCGCGCAGCAACCTCGCGGCACATTACCTCGCCCAACATCGCCATGATCTGGCGCTGCCGCTGTTTGAGCAGGCCTTCGTGGATTCGCTGGAAATCCACGGTCCGGAGCATGCTAATACGCTTAAGATTGCCGCCAACCTGGCGTTGAGTCTTCGCGACGTTGACCTCGGTCGTGCGATCGATTTGGCTGAGCTTGCATTGAACGGCTTGAATTCTGTACCTGGATCCGACGCCATCATGCTGGTAGGCCTTGAGTACAACCTGCTGACGATGCTCGGGCAGGCGAATCGAATTGACGAAGCCAAGGTTCGAATCTCGGATCTCTATGGCCGAGCAGAGAAGTTGCTGGGGGCGTCACATCCGCTCACCCAATCCATTTGGGAATCCGAGGGGAATTTAGCCCTTGCCTCCGGAGATCTCGATCGAGGTGTCGCGATTCTGGAATTGGCGTTGGCAAAGCGTGTTGAAGAACTCGGGCCAGAGCACCTTCAATCGATTCGCCTTCAGTCCAATCTTTTGTCCGCGAAGTTCGACCGGGGTGACGACCCAGAATTGTTGCGCCCCGCGGTCGACGAGCTGGTTAAGAGAACGCGAGAATTCCTGGAGCCCGACAGCCGGATCAGCATTCAAAGCATTGGATTAGCCATTGAGATCACCCTCGCAGCCGGGCGGGCCGCTGACGCGCGGGCGATACTCGATGGAAACGAACTGCCGGAGGACGTGCGCGACCGTCTGCTTAAGCTCGAGTCCTGGGCTGGTAGCAAGAAAGTCAGCGCAATCAGTCGTTAGACGCCGCTATCAGCTCGGTGTTAGACCATCACCTGCGGCAGGCATACCACCCAGGTGATCGATCAGCCACGCCCTCGCAAAGCGCCAGTCGCGAGTGGCGGTGGCCGTCGAGACGCCGGCAACCTCCGCTGCTTCTTCAAGGCTGAGCCCGCCAAAGTAACGAAGTTCAACGATGTTGGCAGCCCGCTCGCTTTCCTCCGCGAGCTTTTCGACGGCGACACTGAGATCAAAGATTTCGAAATCATTCGGTTCACCGGCGATCCTGGCCTCGTCATAGTCCACGCGTTGCTGATCGCCGCCGCGCTTCTCACTCGCGCGGCGCCGCGCGTAGTCGGCCAGGAGTTGCCTTAGTCCCGTCGCGCAGGCGCCGAAGAAATGTCGTCGGTTTTCAAATTTGTGGGCTGAGCCTTCGAGCTTCAGATAGAGCTCGGAGATCAGCTCAGTCGGCTGCAGCGTCACGGGCGAGCGGCGTAGCCACGAAGCTGCCTGCTGCCTCAACTCGCCGTAGACCCGCCGATACAGCGCTTCCAGGCCATCGCCCTCTTCGGCGATGCGCTGGAGCAATATCGTCACGTCACCGGCTTCGGGCTTTCCTGCAGAGTGTGGACCGTCGTTCACCAATCGCTCCAGTTCGAACGAAGATTGAACCACGCGATTCTTGCTCCCGCAATTGGCGTTCGCTCCAGCGCTTCCGGTTTCCGATGATAAACGGTCGTCTAATCCGTGTGTCGCTCATTCCTATGACCCGCCCGTGCGCACGGCGGGCGGGCTTGGTTTTGATTTAAGCATTCCTCCTGGTGCTACTCGAAGGATGAGGCAAACACCACGTCGATCTGCGCGGGCTCTTCACCCACCCGTAACCCAGCCGGCCCGCCAGCGGTCTCCAGCAGCAGGGGCAGCTGCTCTGGAGAGGTCGACGGAGCCTGCGCGGTCGGAATGATCGCCAGCTCCGGCAGGCCGGCTCCGGCGAGCGCAACCAGGTCGACTCGCTCGCCGGCCTCATACAGACCAAGGTCCGCGCCACCTTTGCTGCTTGGTAGCACCAGCCGGTAGGGTGAGCCGCGGTCCAGCTCCTCCGGTGGCAGCGTCACAGCGATCAGCACTACCGGCGGTTCAGGCACCAGGATGGCGCCTTCGGTGACCGGCGCCGTCAGCCATCCTTGAACCGTATCTTCGGTGTAAACAATCGGTATAGGTTCGAGTGCTGGATCAACAAAGGTGGGTCCGCCGGCTAGAAACGCAGTCTCCCCGGTTTCGACAGCCATCTCCGCGGACAGACGAAGGGACCACTGGCTGTCGGTCGGGAGCTCAAATCGCCAGTTGATTCGCGTCGTGGTGAGGGCCCTAGGTGATCGGGCAATCGAGTCCTGGAAGCTAGCAAAGTTGCTACCGGAAAAGGACGCGCTGATGCCTGAGAAGTTCGGTCCGGTGCCGGTGAATCGCGACTCGGTCTTGAGCCAGGCTAACGCGGATTGGGATAAAGATCCCTGGAATCCGTCAAATTGTTCGACCAAGAAACCCGTAGCGGTATCCTGACTGAATTCCGATATGTCGATCTCGCCGCTGAGTCCCGCATTCAGAACGGTGCTTCGCCGCTGTGACAGGATCTGTGGGCTTGTTGCCAAGAAGAAGTCCAGCTCTGCCTCAAGAAAACAGTTTGCGGTTACCGGTGCAAAGAGGTTTCCAACGCCGGCGCTAAAAGCCAGGAGCAACTCGTATTCACCGGCGGGCAGATCGACAGCTTGATCTCCAGACCAGTCCAAATCAACGTCACCGTTCCAAGTCTGCTCAAAGGCTTGCGATAGGGTCGAGAAGTTGTACAGAGAAACCTCGACGGAATGACACAGGTTTATCTGAGATCGGGCGACGCCTGAGTACAGCGCGGCCGCAAGTAGTGACACGAAAACGTGTATCGGCTTTGTCATTTTCATTGGCGGGTTTTCCGACTGGTTACCGTTGAAAGGACTGCCGAGGTCCTAATCGCACATTGTTGCAGCATGAGTCGAACGCAGGAGCTACGAAAAAAGGCGTTCTGCGTATTCTGGAAAAGAGCCGTAGTATCCAGGCAGCCATGTCTCAAAAAAGTTAGGGGTCGCCGTGCGATTCCGTTTTGCTGCGGCGTTTTAGGGGTTACTGAAACTGAATGATTAAAGCGGAAGCGAGATGGCAGACACGCAAGACGAGAGCTGTATTCTAGCGTACGCAAAGGCCAACGCTGATGAGCATCTACGGGCGTAGGCCAGCTCATCGGCGAGGCCGTGATCCGAGGCTGACCGACAGCCAGGAGCGGGCGTTTTCGAAGGCGATGGACAAGAGCTTTCGTGAAAGCCTTCGATCAGACCCCGGCAGTATTGCGGTGGCGACGACGACAATGGCAGTGAGCTATGCCTTGGTCGCCCGAGCCATTATTCAGGGTGAAATCGGACTACGCTACGTGGTGCTGCCCTGGGTGATCGAGTTTCTAGCGATTATGTGGGTGGGAGTGATTCTCACACGTACCTGGGTGCGCGAGCCGGTATTTAGAGCGATCAGCGGCAGCGTTCGGGTGGCGCTCGGTTGGACGATTGTTTTGGGGCTGCCGTTTTTTGTGCTCCTGATTTTGAAAACCGGTTTCGATGTGACCGCCATGCGCAGCGGCGTCGCCGATGCAATAGGTCGGCTTCTTAGTTCCGGTATGGCATGGGCCTGCGGCGCCGTGCTGCTGGGGCTGGTGCTGGACACCCAGCGCGATGTAGCCGCCTGGCGCCGCGAGGGCGGCACCTTTGTCTGGCCGGCTACGCATCGATTTGGCCTTCGTTTTGCGGCGCTCCTGGTCATGCTTTTTGTTGGATACTTCGGTCTGTGGTTGCTGCTCGCAATCAGCGACGCTGTCGGGCTTGAATTGCTACCGAAAAGTAACTCGCCGGCGTGGCTAGGGTGGGGCTTTCTGCTGGCTACCGATGTTCTGGTGTTGGTTGGCGGCGTCATATTGCATCGACACCTAGGCTCCCAATGAGGCGGCGCACCAAGAATTGGGTTACGCGCCCCGCTTGGTTCCGAAGGTGTCACCGTCTCGGGCTGGAATCTGAACCGTTTAATCAAACGGAGCCCGTTTCTTACCTGTCGTCATAAAGCGACCACGAACCACCTGTGGATTTCACTGAGATCGCGCGTTGTAAGATATACCGGTGACGTGCAGCAATCAGACAACTTACAAATGACTGACCTCGGCACCAAAATAGCGATGGTCCTCTTGGGGGCAGTTGTCTTTGCTTTCGCGACAATGCTCGTGTTGCCCAATGCCTGGCTGTTGGTTTCGGGCCGGGAACAAGTTGCGTTGTGGCATGTGCCGTTTTTTGGTGTCGCCTGGGGCGTAGCCGGATGGATTCCTGGTCGAAAGCTGCCTCGACAGGGATTGCTCAGTGGCTTCCTTGCGGGGCTCCTCGGCGCATTTTTCGTGGCGACGCTTGGTCTTATCAATCCGATTGACAAGACGGCGGTGATTCCATTGGCTGTGGTGCTCCTGGTTGGTGTTTGCCTGGCCGGTACCGGTGGGTGGCTGAGCGGGCTGGCGGCGCGAGAGTCAACATGATTCGATCCTCGTCGGTGTCATGAAAGCCTGCCCAAACTGCGGCAATACACCGATTCGATTCAGTCAATGGAATTCAGGCCTGTCGGCCTTCAGCCACAGCTGCAACGCATGTATGACTCCGTTGAAGGCGAATCGCACAACCTGGGTTTGCTTCTTCGGGACGGGAGCTCTGGCGATTGCGGTTCTCGCGGTCGCTCACCTCTACTTTGATATCACCTTCGAAAGAAAAGGGTTTATGACATTTCTGCTGGCCGCTGTGCCTGTGTTGCTGGGTTCTGGCGCAGCTTACTGGCTCGGCGGCTATGAGTTGGACAACGGTACCGGTGCCGCCAAGGACTGACCCAAGTCTTACTCCAGTTTGAGGTTTGCTCCTGAGCTGAATCCCTAGGATTCAGGATCCTGTCGCTGTGCCGAATGGCTGCTGACGCCGTCAACTCATTGATATTCAGAAATCTTCAGGCTTCTTCACGTGACGCGGGCTGGAAAGGCCCTGCAAGATCTCATCTCGCTCGCGATCGGAGTTGGTTGGTTTGTTGGGGTGGGCAAAACCCTCTGCCCAAACAATCCGAGCTGAATGCGACAAATTCTTGAAAAAGCCAAGCAAAGGAATTGAGTCCATGTATCCAGACAGTTCTAGTAAAGAGGCCGCCGTCACCGAGACATCGATACGACGAGCTTGGTCGATCTGGAATGTCATATCTTTCCTGCTTTTCTGTCTGTCCGGGCTCCAGTTTGCCGTCGCAAACGAAGGCCGGAATTTCGTTGAGGACGAAGGAATGACGAGCGCCGTCCACGAGAACAGCGTTGGCAGGCTCATCTTCACCAACGGTCTCGTTCGACCCAATGAGCAAACACCGAGCCGCTGGCTAGACTCCTTCGTGCTTTCTCCGGACGAAAATCTGGCTTTCACCGCATTTTTCGATGCCTCCCTGACCAATCAATTGCATCAGCTGGATAAAGCGCTCTCACCAGCCGAGCTGGTCAAAATCGGCAACTATCAGTTTTCCTTTTTTATCGACGGCGAACACTTCTACACCGAGCAACTCAATCCGGGTGCCGGGCTCGCGGCCGACAAAAATTCCAACACGGTGCTTATGGGGCCTCTTCACAGCAATCGGCAGGAGGACTACTGGAGCCGCTTTTTGTGGGCTCGGTTTTTCTTCAGGGAAGGCGGAGCAACGGCGTTTGAGGATGGTACACGCCAACTCAGGATTGAGGTTCGTCCGTATCTCCAACAGGGTGATCAGGTTTCCGTGGGAGACCTCATGGCTGAAGGCGAGATTGCACTATCTTTTCCCCAACCTGAAGATTTAGAGATTGCCGACCTGTCGGTTGCGGAAATAGCTCGGCATCCAGATTGGGAGGCATCCGACGCTCCGTTCGATGTCAAGCTCATCAAACAGCTGAAGACGAAAATAGCGCAGCAGCAGTTTCGAAAGATCACGAGTCTTGTGGTCGTAAAAGACGGCAAGCTGCTGGTTGAGGAGTACTTCAACGGTGCGGGTCGCTCAACCTTGCACGACACCCGATCGGTCGGAAAGACCTTTGCGTCTGCGCTGGCAGGGATGGCCATTCAGGATGGCCACATCAAAAGCGTCAATCAATCGCTCAGTGATTTCTATCGGCTGACAGAGTTTGCTAACCCTTCAGCGGCAAAAGAAAACGTGAGCCTCAAGAGTCTCCTGACGATGAGCTCCGGCTTTGCTGGTTCTGACCAGGACTCGGACTCTCCCGGTAATGAAGAAAAAATGTATCCGACGGACAACTGGGTCGAATTCGCGCTCAATCTGCCGATGGATAGCTCCAAGACCATGGGAGAAACCTGGGACTATTTCACGGCAGGCGTCGTCGTGCTGGGTGATGTTCTCCATCAGTCGGTGCCCGGCGGGTTAGAAACGTATGCCGAGAAGCGCTTGTTTGCACCCCTCGGCATCACGCAGCTTGAGTGGCAGTACACACCGCAGGGCGTTGTTAATACGGCAGGCGGTCTGCATTTGTCATCCCTCGATCTGGCAAAATTTGGCCAGCTGTACAAGAACAGCGGCAGTTGGAACGGGACTCAGGTTCTGTCCAGCGGTTGGGTGAAAGATAGCTTCACCGACTATTTTGCTGCCGACGACAACCTCATGGGGTACGGTTATCTTTTCTGGAAGCAGCAATACACGGCCTTAGGAAGCAGCCACGAGGCGTTTGCGGCTTCGGGCAATGGCGGCAACAAGGTATTCATTTTCACGGGGCTGCCGCTGGTAGTTGTCGTTACGGCGACCGCCTACAACGAGCCCTACGCGCACTCGCAGGTTGACAGAATAATGCGAGAATTTGTCCTGCCGGCCGCACTCATTCATTAACACAGTATCTGATGGGCGGGACAGAAGTATGCCCAGTCCCCTCCAGCCTCAGCTTGTGCTTGGCGGCCTCGCGGAAGCCTACAGCTTGGTGACGTTAAGGTCGTGTACCTTCGCGTAGTCGGCCAGCGTTTGATCCGCATCATTGGCAGCGACCCAATGCGCCTTCCAGCGCCGCTCATTTTCCGTCAGTTCGTCCATGGAGATCTGCCTCGCAAGTTTGCCAGCCTTTTCCCGCAACCTGGCCGCGCGCTAGTCCTTTTTCGTTGATCGCCCACATTGGTCTAATGGAATCTTTCGTTTGCGGTACGCCAACTTCGTGTGAACCAAATTTATAGTCCAAATTGCCTGTGATTTGGCGTCGAACGCGACACTACGTTGTAGGCTCAACGGAGTTGACGGATTCCATAACCTTTCATTTTTGATTGGTTGGCTAGTTAATTTGAGATTGGCGTGGGCGGCCGCGGAGCTAGAGAAATAGTCCACAGAATGGACTGTAAATGCGGGCTGTTGGTGTTCCTTGGGCGACCAGCTGGTGAGGTCAGGATTTGTTAATGAGAATATACGCTTTAAAAAAACCGCGGATGCTTAGCGTCGCTGCGATGCTGGGAGTTTTCATCTCGTCTGTCCAACCAAGTAGCGCGGAACGGTCGGACGCTAATCCTAGCTGGGGTGATTCCCTAGCGGCGCAGGTTTCACAAGATTGGGCTGACCCGAAGTATCGAGCTTTTGACTTCTGGATTGGCGAGTGGGAAATGGTTTGGCGTAGTCGGGCTAAAGGTTCACTTCTCTTCGAGCAGAGTGGCGAAGCGATGCACCACCGCGTCTTTTCCGTACTTGATGGTAAAGCAATCATCGAGCTAGCGTGGGATCCAAATGCTGAGCGTAACCGAGCCTCAGGCCGCGGCTTCTCAATTCGGTACTTTAGTGACGACCTCAATCGTTGGGTTATGGCTCAGAACTGGCCACAACCTGGAAATGTCGGGATGGCGTTCACAGACCAGCTTGTCGGAGTCTCTGATCATGGTCGGCAGGTCATGTATTCGACGGTTGTTCAAGAGATTGAGGGCTTGGAGCCGAAAACATTGATCAGACGATACAACTTTGCCGATATCCGTGATGGTGCGTTTCGCTGGGATGGCTCTAGCTCCGAGGATCATGGCGAACGGTGGTCAACCTGGGCGGTTGTCCGGGCAAATAGGAAGCGTTCTCTTGATCCGTTCGGGGCGTCAGGGGAAGCGTGGCCCGACGTTTCCGGTCGCAACCTCTGCACCGGGAGGCCTTACGACCAGCTGGATAAATTTGAGGGGTATTGGCAGGGTACTGCGAGACAAGCTAATCGGAAGCCTATACCGGCGAGTCTAGGTGTCGGCAGGATTCTGGATGGTTGCGGAATTGCATTGTCGATCTCGCGTGCGGATGAGCTTAATGTGCTCAAGTTGCTGTCGTACTCCAAAGCTATGGGCAAATGGGTGATTTACTCCCTAGACGACCGACGCGGCACCACACACCACTACGAGTGGGCGGCAGAGCTAGCAAGCGAAACCGTGTTCTTGCATGCACCGGACTACGCCATTAGGGATGAGTATGTTGCGATTCCCCATGCCAAAACTCCCAATCGATCTCTGGCTAAGAAGAAGTCAAGTTGGTCGGCCTCGGAGGACTTAGGTTTCCGCATGACCGAATACGTGTTCGAAGACTCGCAATGGCAATTCTCAACGGAATACGAGTTTTCTCCCACTGAGGAATGAGTTACCCAGTGTTCGCCGCTGGTCGACGCATCATCGTCCGGTATTTCGAATCGCCTTTCTCAGTTTCTAATTTTTGCCTTCCTCCAATTGGTCTCTCGGAAATCACCGAAACCGGCTCATCCAATCGTGCCTGTTCGCAGCTAAATTTGTCGATGCGGTATTTCGGAGATTACTCGGGTCGCGGGAAAAGCCTACCAGGCATTGGACAACGCTTCCGCAGATTGAGCGACTCAGGGTCGATTGGGAGAGAACAGATGATGTGGCTAAGACGAATAATTGCGCTTCAGGTGTTGGCGATCTTGATCTGCTTAGTGTTCCCATCTGGGGTGGCTCTGTCCCAGACCGGGCCGACTCATAACATACCCGTCACGCAAAGATTGGATGTAGAGCATGTCTCGCTAGATCTTCGGTTTCGAAGCGATGCAAAGGAGGCGGTCGGCACGGCAACGATACGCCTGAGCACCGAGAAACCTGCCTCGACAGTGACGCTCAACTCAGTTGGGTTGGATATTGAATCAGTAGAGATCATTGGACGTGGCCCCGCGGAATTTTCGATCGTTGATTCGTATCAGGACGGCGGCCTCGAAATTGATCTTGGGAGTACCTACCTACCCGGTGAAATAGCCGAAATCCAGATTTCCTATCGAACTACGCGGGTTAACGACACTGATCCCAGTAACATCTGGGGAAGCTACGGTAAGGGTCTACGATTTCTCGGACCTTCGTCCTCGGATCACCGTCGACGTATTCAAATATGGTCCTCAGGTATGCCCGGCTCCAATAGACGTTGGTTTCCATCGTACGATCAGCCGGATGATCTGCGCACGTTCGAAATTATTGCAACCGTCGACGCGGGCTTAACAGCGATTTCCAATGGTCGGTTGGTGGACGAAGTCATTAACAACGACGGGACTAAGTCTTTTCATTGGAGGGAGGCCGTGGAACACCAAAACCACCGATCATCGATCGTCATAGGCAGTTTCGAGAAGATGCAGGAATCCTCGGAATCGATCGTGCTTTACAACTTCGGCTATCCGGATGAAATGGTCGGGGTCAAGGCGAGCATCGATCGGCTATCTGACATGGCAAATTTCATGGAGGAAACCATCGGAACCTCCTATCCGTTTGCTTCGTATTCTCAGGTGTTTGTCCAAGAGCTTCCCTGGGGTTTATCCAACAGTGGCTTGGCAATTCTTACCGAGAATTTTGTTGATAGTGCCGAGGTTCATCGCGATTTCTTGTATCTCTGGGACGACTTAGAAGCACAGAGCCTCGCAGAGCAATGGTTTGGAAATGCCATTGGAACCAAAGGCTGGGAACATACGTGGGTTGCTAAGGGGCTTCCACGATATCTGGCGACCCTATACAACGAAGCCAGAAATGGTGAAGCAGAAATATTGCTATCCAGTTATCACGTGCCCGGTGACCTAGCAACAATCCATAGCGATCAGCAAAACGGTCGTAGCAGCAAAATTGTCCCCGCCAAGGTTACTGATCCAAGCAGCTTCTTTGTGGGAAATGCCTCTGCGATTCGTGCGACCGTAGCACTAAGGACGCTCGAAGGAGAGATCGGCAGAGATGCGCTATTGCGTGCCATAAAGCGATTTGCCAATGAATATCACGGAAAGCTGGTCTCGACTAGCGACTTCGAGCGTGCCGTAGCGCGTGAGGCGGGACAGGAATTGGGTTGGTTCTTCGATCAATGGTTTAGACGCCTAGAATTCCCCGTACTGGAAGTAGCGCACACATATGATCAATCGCGCGGTGTGGCCAGAGTGCAGATCAAGCAACATGTCGATTCGACTGCGAAGGCATTCTTCAGAGGTGCCATGACGCTTGAGTTGGGCGAACGGGTGGAACGGGTGACTCTCGCGCCACAGCACAACAATGAGTTTGAGATAGCCGTAGATCGAAAGCCCGAGTTTCTGAATGCTGATTTCAAGTCGATGTGGTTGGCAAAGAAAGAGCACCGGATGTCGACCACGGAGATGATCAGTCTCGCCAAAAAGAGCAAAGATATTCTCGCTCGAAGTGTGGCTCTACGGGAGCTCGCCAAGATCGCCTCGAACGCCGAGACGGCATCGAACGAGCGTCAGAATATTCTGCAACTCTTCAGCTCCATTTTGGAAAGTGACGAATACTGGCGTCTCAAAATGGTTGCTATGTTTCAGCTTCGACAAGTCTTAAGCGAGAACGGTAATGCGCCCAATGCCGGACTCAACGGTCAGGTGTCCGAAGCTTTAGTGCGAATAATAAACGGCAAAAATAGAGATGAGGCATGGATTCGTTTCGCGGCACTTGGTTGGTTGGGAGAGCTCCGCAATAACACTCACGCAGATTTATATATCAACCTGCTTCGTGATCCTAGCGATAGGGTAATCAACGCGGCAGCAATCGCTTTGGGCAAGAGCAAGGATGCGCGCGCTTTTGGCGAGTTGGTCAGGCTTGAAGCCCACCCATCCTGGAAAAATCAAAGCCGTATCAGCATGCTTAACGGACTTGCTGAGCTTGGCGATATTCGTGGAGTGTCGATTGCAGAACGGGCGCTCATGTCCCTAGGAGATGCTCGCTGGACGCTGATCACGCCTGTTTGGGATTATCGACTCGCCGCGGCGCATACTCTTCGGCGACTTGAGTCGCAGGAAAGGGGGTTTGATTTTGTCTACCGGATGTTTAATCAGGCAGTGAGCGAGAACCATGTCAACGACATGGTTTACAACCTCCATCTGATGGTGGCGTTGGCTGACCCGCGGGCACTAGAAGCAGTTGAGCTGGCCAGGAGTAGATTCGCGGAAAACGACGATGTTCTAAAAGCTATCGACAGCATTGATTCCCAGCTCGACGCCGCGCTTTGAGCGAGACATGGCAAGTTTTGGGATAAACATTGCTTGCTCGCCGACTACCCCCGAACTGGCAACCCATCGCTTATACACGAAGCGCAGACGACTCGAAGCAGGTGTCCCCAATAGGTATGCCGAAAAAGCGCAGCGAAATTCCGGCAAAGCCAAGCCAAACCGAATTGTCCCCAATATCTGATCGCGGTGTGGACCAATAAATAACTAATTTATTGGCCCATCTTTTGTTTGGGCCGATTCGTTATCTTTCATTAACTCGCTGAGTCGGAGATTGATGAAAGGTAATGAAACTCTACATTGGTAATAAGAATTACTCTTCTTGGTCGCTGAGAGTATGGCTTGCCTTGAGGGTCAAAAATATTCCCTTCGAGGAAGCGCTTCGACCCTTCGACGTCGAAAACGACTACGCGGACTTCTTTGAGTTTTCCCCGTCAGGGAAGGTCCCCGTTCTACATTCAGACGGCCAAGCCATCTGGGAATCGCTATCGATACTGGAATTTGTTGCCGAGAAATATCCGGACAGAGGCTTATGGCCGATGGACGTCAAAATTCGATCGAAAGCTCGCAGCATTGCGCACGAAATGCACGGCGGATTTATGAGTCTTCGGTCTGCGTGCCCGATGAATATTCGCCGACGAGTTGAATCTATCGATGTGGGGGCTGGCGTGCTGAAAGACGTTCGTCGAGTCGAACAGATTTGGGAAGACTGCCTAACTGAATCTGGAGGGCCATTCCTCTTTGGTGACTTTTCCATTGCAGATTCAATGTATGCGCCAATCGTTAATCGACTCGAGGTTTACGAACTGAGTCAAGCGGATAGCGTCCTGAAATTCTCAGAGGCCATTAAATCGTTGCCCGCATGGGATCAGTGGGTTGAAGCGGCAGTAGCAGAGGAGTGGGTCGTGGATATCGATGAGGTTTACCGGCCGTGAGCAACGTTGATCTTTCGGGCGTGCGCGATTTCGATTTTCTTCTCGGGACCTGGAGGGTTACGCATCACCGATTAGTTGGGCGACTGACTGGTGCCACGGAGTGGGATACGGGTTACGGAATTGACATCATTCGGCCCGCGTTTAATGGGCTGGGGAACATCGGATGTTTTCGCCGAGATTTGAATGGGGAGCACTATGAAGGTGCGCCAATTAGATTGTACGACCCAAGAGACGGATTGTGGCGAATCTATTGGCTGGATACGGCCGAATACCGAATGGAACCTCCGGTAGTGGGCCGTTTCGTCGAGGGCGAGGGAGAGTTTATTGGAGATGATGTTCTTCGCGAGATGCCGATCAAAGTCCGCTATCGATGGACGCTTATCACGACCAATTCGGCGACATGGGATCAATCGTATTCCGCCGACGAAGGAAAAACGTGGGAGCAGAATTCGATCATGGAGTTCAAACGTGACGACTTAGTCTGTGACGACATGCGACCGCCATTTGGACCTTACGAATGAATACCTATGAGACCAACTGGATGATTAATGGAGGAGATTTGACGTGAACAATCTCAACTTAGTGAACCTTCGTTCCCGCATCGGATTGAGCTTGCTTGGGTGCTCGCTGCTAGTGTCGTCTAGTTTGGCGGACGATGGGGACGTGCCCCCAATTCTGCCGGAGGCATGCGAGGTTTCGCTGGCGAAGAGTGCTGCACCCGATTACCTACAAGATGACGTCACCGTTTTTGTGTTGACGCGTGACGGTTACGAACAGCGAATCACCGGCTCAAGCAATTTCTCATGCATCGTGAATCGCGACCACCCAAATGTTCTCAAGCCGACCTGTTTCGATGCGGAAGGGTCCGCCACCATCATTCCAAAAATCAAATATTTCGGGTCCCAGCTGCTGCTGGGTAAGTCAGTCGCGGAAATCAACAACGATGTTGCGCAACGATTTGATGCGGGAGAGTTTCACGAGGTTCGACGACCGGGAGTCGCGTATATGTTGTCCAAATACAATCGTCCTGTGAATGGCCAGACAGGATTGCTAGCGTGGTTTCCGCCCCATGTAATGTTTTACGCGCCCAACCTGACAAATGAAGATATTGGGCACGATCATGCCCGGAATACGCGCGGCCTGCGGTTGCCAATGATCGGATACCAGGGTCCGCATGGCTACATGATCGTGACTGTCGGAGACGACAGCGAGCGTTCGCGGAGCGACCTGGTGGGTTGCCCAGATTGGGTCCATGACGACAATCATCGCGTTTTCACTCCTGAACCAAAAAGCTAAGTTGTGGCGTCGGTGGAAGGTGACTCAACCATCAATCAGATTTGCCCTTGGTCCGGCGATCCGGTCTCTCCGGATTCGATCACGACTTACCGGGGAGTGAATGTTGGATTCTGTAATCCTGGCTGCCGGGACAAGTTTCGTCAGGCGACAAGCGCTTTCGATGCGGAAATTGTCGGCGCGCCGTCATGGCTGAAGACCTTGCTCGAGTTTGTAATAACTGGGTCAAGGGTCGACGACGGGGAAAAAGCGTCTTGGGTGATAGACAGCAACGATTGTGCGCTAGGTCTGGCTCTTCCTGACCGACTCCGGCCTTGCCTGGATCGTTTCGCGTCGATTACCGAGATAGAACGAAAGTCCCTTCGACGGCTCGCCGATGCCTTGGGCGCACCCGAAACGTCGAATAGTCTTCGAGGAACTTTCATGGCGCATCCCGAGCGCGACGGTTCGGCACCCTCTTACGACGAACTTTTGGACGAGTCGCGACGCATGGACCGCGCAATAGAGTGTCTCTTCGTCGAAGTATTCGAAAACACGAACCAAACGCTGAAAGCGGGTGATGAAATTCAGGATGGTCGTCTGATTTCTGAGGTGATTCAATTTGTGACTGCTGCTGTGAACAGAAAAACAACAGCCTGGCATATCGCTGGATTAGTTAACTGTGTCATTAAGTGAAACAAGGTAAATGCTAGCTGGTTAGGCTATGAGCGAGTTAAAGAGCTATGAGCCCAGAGTATTTGATCACCTGGGAAGACACAGAATCGGTGTCACCGAGATGAAGACATATTCGATTCGGGCGAAGTCGAATACGTTGGCTGTCACCCACACTGTTAGCGCAGCGTTGAGCTATGTTTCCGACGAGCTTCCAAAGGCGGTTGAAGAAGAGGGCGGCGGTCATGGTGCCGGCTATGTCATTGTGCACTTTGGAGAGGTGGCAACTTGGTTGCTCATACACTGGTGGGCTCACCAGGATATCTGTCTGAGTATGCTCGCGGCTGCGGGCGTGAACGACAGCGTGTTTAAGTCGATGGATCATCGGAGGTTTCACGCGTGTATCTGGGAGCAGAAGGTTATTTCTCACGAGAGTGAGGCCTGGATCCGCACCTTATCGTGTCCAAATCCCGACATCGGTGGCTATCTCGGAGATGTCCTTCGCGATGGAAACTACTGAAACGGTAATCGTACGTCCATTTTGCCGGGAAGATGTGCCGCAGCTTTACGCATTTATGCGGGCGCTCGCAGAATTCGAAGGATACATCGACCGATTTCGGGTGGCCGAAAAGGACTTGATTAAGCATGGTCTTGGTAAGCGTCGGAAATTTGCCTCATACGTTGCGGTGAACCCGCACGAGCCGACCGTCCTGCTGGGAATGGCGGTTACCTATGCGGTTGGGTGGACGTATGAAATGCGGCCGACCATCGTTCTGAAAGAGCTCTACGTTCGCGCGCAAAGCCGAGGGATGGGTATTGGAAAGAGGCTAATGGCGGAGGTTCGGCGCGAGGCGAAGGTGCTAGGTGCTGCCAAGGTGTGCTGGACGGTACTCCATGGAAATTCGGCAGCGGAAGCTTTCTATCGTGAAATCGGAGGCGAACCAGATGTTAATTGGAACAACTGGATTATGTCGCTTTGAGGTTTTCGAGAATAAACATCACAGCGCAAGGCTCAGCGGACAACGCATTAGCTGATGATCCTGCAAGATAGACCCGCGTCGTGCCGGTAAAGGATCTCGCCCCGTTGGCAGTCCAGATGTCGGGGTCTCATCGTTGAAGCAGATAACCGTCAGTTAGGGTCGCGAACTCGGTTCCTCTTTGCCAACCGCGATGACGATGCCAAAGCTGATACGACATCGACAATCTCATGACTCTCGAGGGCACCGTATCCGATAACCAATGAATGGTCGGCGCCGTTTTCATTCTCGTAATCATACCGAGTCAACGGAGCCATCGAGACGCCCATTCCTCTTGCTTCTCGAGCGACATCCGCAGCTGAAGTCCCGTTCTGCAGTTGGACGAGCGCATTGATTCCCGAGTCAATTCCCCGCAGAACCATGTCATTGCCATGGTTGCCGAGTAGGTCTGCGAGCACGGCGCGACGCCTGGCGTAGGTTCTCCTCATGCGGTGCACATGTTTTTCGTATTCGCCGTCGTCGATAAATTTTGCTAATGCTCTCTGGGTGACAGTATTTGATTGATAGTCCGTAATCGTTCTAAGGCCAGCGATCACTTCAATAATCGGTTTTGGCGCCACAGCAAAGCCCACTCTGAGGCCTGGATACATGGTTTTAGAAAACGTTCCGAGATAAATCACGTGACCGTCATGGGGAAGAGAGGCTAGAGGCGGTAATGGGGCCACGTCATAGCGGAACTCGCCGTCGTAATCGTCCTCAAGCAAGAGAACCCGATTCTCTGATGCCCACTCGAGCAGCTCGCAACGCCTTTGCAGCGACAGTCGGCTGCCCATGGGAAATTGATTAGAGGGGGTTACGTATGCAAGCTGGCAATTCTCACCAATTTTTGAAAGTTCACTTGTCTGCATACCTTGCTCATCAACGGGGATATTGACAATTTCTGCTCCGGTCAATCCGAAAACCTGCCTGGCGAGCGGGTACCCGGGATTTTCCATGGCTACAGCACTCTCGCGGTCTAAATAGGCTGTCGCTAGAAGGTATAAAGCATGTATCGCTCCGTTTGTAACGATTATCTGGCTTGGGTCCGCATCGAACGCCCTGGATCGACGAAGATAGTGAGAAATGGATTCGCGCAGATCCCAACTTCCCATCGGATCACCATAGTTGCTTGCGGGACGTGCGCTCGCCGCGAACGACATACAGCGCCGCCAGACTGGAACCGGAAACTCTGCGACTGAGGGTCTACATGGCTGACAGTTGATTAGGCTGCCGTCATCGCTATCTACGTCAGGAATTATCGAGATCTTGGGCTGAGGTAGAGGGTTCTTGCCAGATGCGACCGGTACCGTCGTGCTGCGAGCGTCCGGCGAAACGAAGGTGCCGGAGCCTTGCCGTGTTTCAAGCAGTCCCTCAGCGATAAGAAGCTCTAGCGCAGTGAACGCCGTACCGCGGGCAACTCCGAGGTCAGACGCTAGCTGCCGAGTGGACGCAATTCGATCACCGGGTCGAAGTATCCCCGATGAAATCGCCTTGCGAAGCTGCCGCGCGATTTCAGCCGACTTATTGGCAAAGTTCTCTCCGATATCTAAGCGCAAGCTTACGGCTGGGGCCCGAGTTCGGGATCGTGTCCTAGCAGTATGAAGTGGCATAAAGGAATCCTTGCAAAGTGGACCAGCAATACATAGCTCAAAGACTATTATATTTAGTCCACTTATGGGCTTCAATCGGACTTGCGTATACACAAATGAGCGTGTCAAAAGAACGAATAGAGGATTTATTGGAAAGGCTTCTGGTCGCTTGGCGGGACCAAGATATTGATACCGTCATGTCGCTGTTCACAGAGGACTGCATATACAAGTCGTCTGTTGGACCGGAGCCTGGCGAAACTTGCCAAGGACAAAAGCAAGTGCGAGGACTCGTGGAGAAAATGTTTCGCGTTGACGACGGCAGTGAAGCGTCTATTGGCAATCTAATTGTGGGTACGGAACAAACCGCCGCCTGGAAATGGCGCTACCGGTTCAATGATGGAAGGGTCGAGTATGGATGTGATTTCTTCGAGTTTCGGGACGGAAAAATTGCGCAGAAGGATGCTTATCGAAAGGTAGCGGTCCCGCCGAAAAAAAATCTCTAGCGACGAATACAAAGCAGCTTGGGTTCGGTGTATTGTTCTATCGCGAATCGAATGCCTTCACGTCCGACCCCGGCCGAACCATTCCCGCCGAAAGGCATGTTATCAACCCGAAAATCCGTACTGTCGTTGACGATCACCGTTCCGGCGTTAACGGACTCGAAGAATCTGATTATGTTCGGCAAGCTCACGCTATAGATAGACGCATTGATCATTGGAACACATCGCTTACTAAGCTCGAGAATCTCGTCAAAGTCACTGGCCCTTTCCACGATTGCAACCGGTCCGAATATCTCTGTATTAAGAATTGGATGGTTAGCCGGAACAGATGACAGGAGAGTCGGTTGTACGTATCTACCTTCTCCGGAGCCACCATGAAGAATTTGCGCCCCGCAGCTAAGTGCGCTTGCAATTTGCGAATACACCATCTTGGCGTGTTCGATTGTGGTTAGTGGTCCAACGTCGGTTTCTTCGAGTGTTTGATCCCCAACTCTGAGTTCTTCCAGTTCGAGCACTAACGCCGCAACGATCGCGTCATAACGATGGCCGTGAATAATGATCCGTTGGGTGTGAATGCAGTTTTGACCCGCGGCATACGCAATCCCGGATGCAATCTGCTTCGCTATCAATTTCACGTCTAGCTCAAGCGAGCGATCTACAACAGTTGTGTTAACTCCCCCCAACTCCATCAGGATCCTTTTGCCGGCTGCAGCATGAGCGATGTCGGTGCCACCTGCTTTGCCGCCAGTGAAAGAAACCACGGCCACTTCTGGCATGGCAACTAATTGTGTAGTTTCCGTTGCCGTGCAGTTGGCCAACTGCACAGAATTTCCAGGAACTCCTGCGCTCACAACCTTGCTGAGAAGCAAGTCTGCAACCGCTAGTGTTCGCGGATGAGGCTTCACAATCACTGCAGCTCCAACAGCCAGGGCGGGGGCGATTTTGTGAGCAACGAGATTTAGAGGGTCGTTGTAGGGTGTGATCCCAACGATAATGCCAATCGGTTTTCGTACCCACATGCCAAAGCGATCATGTCCCGCCGGCGATTGATCAAAGGGACACTCCTTGCCGGCAAGAGCCAAGGCTTCCATCGACGCGAGGTGGAAGGTTTCAGCGCAGCGAGATACTTCAGCTCTTGCTTGTCGAATGGTCTTGCTACCGAAGCGCACGATTAGGTCTACGAATTGCTCGGCGTCCTGCTCTACCGCTTGTCCAATGTTTGCTAGCCAGGTCGATCTTGTTTTCCGAGAGCAAACGGAAATCTCTTGATTGGCATCCGTTGCGTTGGCAATCATCCTTGCAATGATGGCTTGGAATCCCAGTCTTTCCGGCATGATATGCCTGCACCATTAGCGGTCATTAGCCACGATCGTAGTGCGAATCAATCAGTCGACTAAGGGCCGCAACCCAGATGTACTTTTGGTCCACCTGCACAGTGAACAAAAGTCTAAGAAAGAGGCGGCAACCGACTGCGCCTCCCCCTGGCCTCTGTCGAATAGGGCCAATGGGTAGCGTTCGAAGAGACGGCCAGTGCCAGGCCGCCAAGCCTACTCGATTCGATCGACAACCTGCAGGAGTGCAGTCAGAACAGCTTCGCCCAAGCGCCCGCAACGGGAAGGGGACCATCCAAATTCCGAGTCAGGCATATTCGCATTGTCCTTGAACGGCATCTCGAGGGTCATTGCGAGCGCGCCAAAATGATCGGCAAGCCAATTTGTCGCAATGGACATGTCGGCCTCTCCCATCTTAACTGGTGGGTAACCGAATTCTGTCTGAAAGTCAGGATTCGCCGCCTTCAGTTCGGATTCGAATTCGGCCTGCAATGCCCGATGGTGCTCGGTAACTGATTCAACCCCTTCCGGCCCCGCTATGAAGTTGTAGGGCAACCCTTCGTCACCATGCACATCCAGCGCGAAATCTAGGCCGGTGGCATTCATTTTTCGTCGAACCTGGTAGACCTCCGGACTGCGCTCCATTGTCGGTTCTTGCCACTCTCTGTTTAGGTCCGTGCCGACCGCGTTCGTTCTGAGATGGCCGCGTCGGCTCCCATCAGGATTCATGTTTGGCACGATCCAAAGATCACATTTCTTGAGTAGCAGCCGTGAAACGGGCTCAGACGATTTGACTAGCCGGTCAATCAATCCATCGATCAGATGCTCCGCCATACTTTCACCGGGGTGTTGACGTGCAAAGATCCAGCATTGCTTTTTGCATTCGGTGGGTGCGCTACCGGCTTCTGTGACTCGTAACAGATCAATATCCTGCCCATCGAGAGTGCGGCCGATTACCTCATGCCGTACAAGTGGGGAACGCAAAGAGCGAGAGATGAGGTCATAATGCTGCTCCATTGAATAGGGCGCGAAGTAGGCGTACCAGACGACATCAAGTTTTGGCGTACTCTCAATCGTGAGTACACCATCGTTGTAGCAGGTTGATCTCGCTCGATGCCATATCCTGCGATCATAGCTCACGCAGGCTTGGTAGTTTTCCCACCCTTGCGCATAACTGGCGCCGGCGGCGTTAACAATCTTCATTTTTAAGTCAATACCGCGTGCCCCGGTTACGCGGAAATAGAACCACTGATAATGGCTCCCCCCTTCATCGGGACGAATATGAAGCTCAATCGATTTTGGGTCTTCGAGGCTAAGGACTTGAATATTGCCGGCGTCAAAGCTGTCGCTGATTTCCATATTCACTTCTCGTATCCTTTTGATGATTCCAAGGGCGCAAACGACCCAGAGGGCAAAGGAGAGTCGTATCAATCTTTGCTGGGTCAATACTATACGAAGTCATAAGAAAAGCAGGCAGAACCAGACTTCGCTAAAATACTCAGGCCACTTCTAAGTTTGTAGCAACTGCTCATGACGATGCGCTTGGCGCATTTGAAGTTGCACTTGGGTGGAGGGGGCCGAGATTTGTAAATGATCCGATGGGTTTCAGCACTGTTGTTAGCTACGGTTCTTGCCGTTCTGTTCCTAGTATTTCCCCGCCCGCAAATGCCTCTCGTTTCTGGCGAAAGCGGGTTCATTCGCGACAATTCCCATGTACTCCCTGAGCCGTGGCTGGGCACCGCTGCCAAAGAACCTGAAACTATTTCAAAGCGGGCTGGAAAAACTAATTGGAAGAGACAAGGTGCCGTTGGCCCGATCGATACCTCAACCGTGAATCAAGCGTACCTTGGGCCGTTTGCGCCGGGAGTCAGGCTCGACGGTTGGCTAGAGGAATATTTCTTTACTATCCAGGATCAGTCAGCGAACGACATGGAAGTCCAACGTAATTTGGCCGGTAAGGGTGACGCCAACGCTGCCTTCTGGATGTACGTCTATTGCGTTCATTGTTTGGCCGGTCCAAGGACCGATTGCCAGCTCGAACGCAAGCTGGCCGAATACGAAGGTATGCTAAATGAACCCAATATCTCCGACGAACAGGCGAGTCAGGTAACTCAAGGGATCGAAAACCTTTACGCGATTCTAGAGCTCTGTTCGGATACCGTGGACAACAACAATCTGCGGTCCGAGGCACTCCAATGGCTGCATACCGCGGCGGACCTTGGCCATATGGGTGCGCGGCGGCTTTATCACTATTACGCTCGGTGGCTAATTTTGGGTAATGGCTCCGGGCTGGCGTTCGAGTACCCCGGTTTAGTCCAAGAGTTTCAGGAGCGAGCGAAGACGTACGCGAACTCCATCCTCGCTCTTGGGCACGTGCAAGCCTATGTGCTGTTGTCCGAGATGTATTTCGCGGGCGACGTTTATCCCCGTGATTTTATGCAATCGTACGCATACGCCTTAGCCGCGGAGGAAATTGAAGGTGATCAGCTAGAGAACACAACGAGAATGCGGCTGCGCCGTGTTGAGTATCGACTTTCGCCTAGAGAAAAGGCTGAGGCGAGAAAGTTGGCTTCGACACTTGTTGCCCAATTGCCATGATTTGGCGCGTATTGCTATTCACCTTATTGTTCGTTGTCGCGATTCTCCTTATCGACGCTCCAGCGAGCTGGGTCGCGAGAGTTTCTGAGCCCATGGCAACCGAAGGATTAGAAAAGACAACTCTCTCCGACCATGTCGCATTACCTGTAATGCCGACCTTTGACGCTAATAGGAAGCTATCCGCTGACTGGGCTGAGCGCCAACCAGTACAGGAACGCCAGGACGCCGAGGCGATCGCTGGATACAACGTGATTCTTGATGAAACTATCGGAATCAATACCTGGGTCACGGCACAAGTTGAGGCGATCAAACGCGCCAAACCGTCTGAGTTTCCTAGGCAACGGAGGCACGCAGAAGCCGGAGATCCTGAAGCGGCAATGTGGCTCTATTTTTTCTTCGACTATTGTCGCAAAGCCCCGCGAACGGATTGGGGTGTTCAGAATCGACTCGCGCAAATCGAAGCCTTTGTTCAACGAAGAGAGGAACAAGCAAAGGTAATTGATGTTGATCAGTACGAAGCGTCCCTAGAATCCCTGATGCATTCGTATCGTCTTTGTAGCCAGCTAGGTGCAGATGTTAAGGCAGATCTAGCGGCGCTTGAATGGATCACAAAAGCGGCTGATCTTGGGCACATGGGCGCGCAACGCCTCTACCACTTTCGGGCACGCGATCTGATAGCCGGCTACGATGCTGACCTTGTTTTTAGACATCCACAATTGATCGCGGTATTTCAACAGAATGCCGCAAACTATGCGAAACAGCTTCTAAACTCTCATCACCCTCAAGGGTTGTTGCTCATGTCTCGGATGCTGCACACAGGCGATGTTTACCGCAAAGACGCGTTAAAAGCCTACGCTTACGCAAAAGCAGCGGAAATCGCTGGGGTCGATGGAATCCCAGAAGACGCGAGAGGAAGAATGCGCTGGATCGCCTGGGATCTATCTGCTGAAGAGGTCGAAGAGGCCACGAGTTTGGCGTACAGAATTCTGGACTAACGGGACTAGTTCGGGGCGTTGAAAAGGATTCCTGAAGCAAGGGCGGGATCAGGTGCTATGGCCAACTACTGGTTCCGCAAACAGCTTCGATGCCCGTCGTATGGAGCAGACCAGTCACCTTAGCTCACCCTATTCAGTCCTTTGGTGACGATCGTTGTTGATTTGCCCTTTCGAGACCAGGTTACCAACAGCAGATTGTCATTTGTCACGCATCTAATGAGGTGATGACGATAACCGCCTTCCAAACCCTTCTCCGCATAGCAACCGATCTCGAAGCCGGTCGCAAGAGCAAATTGACTGTCCAATTCGCTTGGCAGCTTGTGTGTCTCGTCCTGGTATCGGAGATTGCCGCGGCCCAGGACGCGGAATTGGAAGTAAGAAGGGTATTCGGCGAATGCACACCCATATACGCCTCAGCACAAGATGATCTGAATCTGTTTCGCCGGCCCGACCTGAGATCCAAACAACTCCGGTTGCAATACCAAAAGGGATGGCGAATTCCCACGGACAAGCAACAGGGCATAACGCGGGTCATTGAGATCGGAAAGCTGCGTGTTTTGAAGGATGATGAGCGGCTGGACTGCCCGCAGCCGCCCGCCGTCGGGCCGCCAACACTCGTTGTTGGCGAGACGGTTGAGTATTTGTTTTATCTTGGTGAGGGAATGGGCAGAGTGCGGTTTCGGGGAGCTGAGTGCTCATCACAGGTGGTAGAAGACTTTGCGGTTTACGAGACCCTGCAGTGGCCGGAGGTTCAAGTATGGTTTCGCGTCTTTTTTGCGGATGGATCGTCACCCGGCTGGCTGCTGCTCGATGGCCAGCAGATTGTTGTCTCGGACGTGTTGTGCTGACGCGTCCGAAGATGAGAAAACGATGGCCGACGCTGTCGGTACTGACCGTTCTTGCTGTCGCTCCCGTCTATGTGGCGGCATGCTCTTGTACGCCACATTCCGCTGATCCCAATGAGATTGAGGTTCGCCTCGGCTCGGCCGATGCCGTGTTTGTTGGTACGTCGGTGGGAGACCGGCTCATCAGTACTGAGCGTTGCAGCGGCAGCGGTCGTTGTTGGCTGGACGAGCGCCGCGTTCACTCGGTCATCGTCGACACCGCCATTGCCGGAGTCGAAGGAAATTCATCAGTAGAGATAGAAGCCAACGTTGACGGTGCGACCTGCGGCACTCGGCTGTTGGCCGGAGTGCCCTATCTGGTTTACGCCAGTCGAAGCGACTCGACCCGCCTTCAAACTGGTCTGTGTTCTGCTTGGCCAGCAAATGGTGATATCACAGCGGCCGAAATCAACTACCTCAATGAAATCCAAGAGCGCGTGGCACGTCGCTGGACACATAGCGCAAAGCAGCTTAGAGAATTTCTCGACGATTTTTTAAATGAGCAGGTTGCCGGCTACGAAATTGAACCTCAGGTCATCAATTTCTCGTGGCATGACCTCGACGCGGATGGGGACGATGAACTCGCTGTTTACTTTTCGACCCGTTTTCAGTCTCCCCCAAAGAAAGCGGGTCCGTGGGTAGATACTCATCGCCCTGGTATAACCGTTTTTGATCAGGCGGACGATGATTTGATCGACTTCCCTCCGATTTGGATTCGCTGGTGCGACGACAAGCCGCAAATTCATGGCCAGCTATCTGCCGAAGGTGGCGCCCTCATTTTAAAAGCGTGTAATGATCAGACACTGCGCCTCACGCTTCTCGGCCATCAGTTAATAGGTGACGGATGGAAAAGAGACCAGCGTCAAGCCTACTTTTATGCGCCGTTGAGGGTCTACGGCCGAAGCATTGCGGAGTGGGAGTCAGCGCTGGGTCATCCTTTGGACCGGAGCTCAGTCGATCACGGGTTCAATCGAATTACCGGCGAGCCGGTGGAGCTGGTGACACTTCGGTACTCCAGCCACGAGGGTGTGTTCTGGCAAAACGTCGATAGCGGCGAATCGGTCCTCGTGGGCGCGACGGCGAAATCGCCAGCTGTGTTCAAGGATTTGGGGCTACCGTTGGCCACTGGCGTTATCGACCCTGCCGATATTTTCGGCTCAGGCAAGCAGGACACTGATACGTCGAAGTCATTCCGGTACTGCGATGTCTATTGCGCCGACGTAAGAGTCTCGTTCGACCACGACGTCATCACGCAGATCACCTGGCAGTGGGAGATCGATTAGGAATTTCTCAATGCCGTTCGGATTCAGTTTTACTCCTTTGTCAGCATCAATAGTGGAGCGGTTTTACTCGAATCCGTCGGCAAAGATAGTGAGTCCAGTGTCGACCGTCACTGCCCAGTTGTCGGCGCTAACGCCACCGAGATAATCGCCGGGCGCATTATTCGGAGTGGACAATCGCCCGCCAAGCTGAAGTCCGAACGCCATGGGGCGCGCCGTGGGCGAAAAATCTGGACGACCGCCTGAGCCATCATCAAAGTCGTCCGCAATCAGGTTCGTAACCGAGAAGGCCTGGATCGGACCTGGCGTTAGCACAATGGCCTGGCGAAACTGGGTGTAGGCTCGCACCGCTCCGTTTTCCAGCTGCTGGTAGATGATGAGCTGCGCAAACAGGCGCGTCACGTTGTCGCCGGCAGTGCCAGGGAGTCCTGCTTCCAGGCTGAAGTCAATTGCTGCAATGCCGTCGTTGTCGGCTGGGGAAAAATCTAATTCGGACGTGTCCGCCAGCAGAGGACGATAGATTCCCAGGGCGGTTTCTGCCCCACCCGGTGCCAGAGTCCAGGTCCCGCGGAAAACGAGGCCGAGGGAGCCCGCGACATCGTCGACGGTCAACGAAGACGTTGCCGCATCGCTGCTGAATTCGACCAGGTCAATATTGCTGGGCAGGGTGCTGAAGTCCGTGTCGACGGCAGTTACGGTGCCCGCCGTGGCCGCGGAAAAGGAAAGGGCTGCAAACAGGGCTGCGAGGAAGTGGTTGCGCATAACGACTCCGGTCTTTTCTTGAGTTCCAAAGCTGGAAGCGGAATCGGTAGTCAAACGGGGTCAAACCACTGATTAGTGATTTTCTTTGGCTACCGACCAGTACTCCAAATCCCCGCAACTAGGTCCAGGATGCAGGGTGCGGCCTGAGTCATTGAATGAATGGTGGCCAGGGGCTGTAAATAGGTCAGGTTTACTTTCCTATGCAGTGCAGGAAGACTCTCTAAAAAAGTTAACCTGACCCATTTCGCTCCCGTGCGTCGTCCTGACAGGATTGAAGCAAAGGTGTTGATGAGAAATTCCGAATTGAACCGAGATCGCGGTTTTCGTTTGTTGCCCAAGATGGTGGCGTCGCTCATGGCGATCTGCGCGACTGCGTGCAATAGCACCCGGGTTCACCTATACGCCACGTCGCTAACCCCTGCCGAAACCTCGGAGTTCACAGAGGTCTTGAGGGAGGCGGGGTTTCGAGTCCAGGTCAACAATCAAGAGATACCCAAGGGGATTACGGGCCCGTTGATTGTTTACTCTCCTGCACATGAGGATCTGGACGTCGTCACCCATATCGGGCGAATCATGAAATCTCTCGGTTATTCTACAGTGGGGTACCAGGCTTACGACGTAGAGAACCATGTCTACTCGGGAAACAACATCGGTGTGTATCCGCGCCCCCAATCGAAAGATCCTCACAAGATGCCTGACGATATGCCGGGCTACTTTCGAGGGCGTTGTCCCGAAGGCGAGGGCACACTGGAATTCCCCCGAGGGCAAGAATTCATTTTCGAATACAGGCCGAATGGCACCGAAGACACGGCGTTTTTGAAGGGCCTAGCAACCTGGAGCCCTGGAAGCCTGACCCTCGGCCTCGCAGATGGCCAGACGGCGGATTTCATCATTGAGCAGGTTGACTCAAAGGACCGATACGGCATCACGCGAAGAGTCACGTTGAAGCCAACGGCCGAGTCCGCCTTGTTTGGCTGCGAATTCTGGATTGTGTTTGTGCGCTAACGAAACAACAAGGGGCCAATAACCAATCGCGTTACTAGCAGGGCCTTGTGTAGTGTGCGGTCCACCAACGTCGCAGTTGCAGGGCCTCAAAGTCTCTGTACGCCACTACAACCGCAAGACCAGGCCGATTAAGCTGGTTCGATAAGCTTATTTTGTGACAACACTTACTCAAAGCCATCGGCGAAAACAATTTCAGGGACTTCATTGTCCTCGTTAATGATGTAGGCGACGCCGGATTCTTCAAACCGATCGTAGTCAGCTCCGGCGCTGGCGACATCAAATGTCATTGCGACAGTGCGGTTGCCGTCGAGCACAGTGTCGTCCAGCCCAGTCACAGTGACGGGCTGAACCTGTTTGAAGTTCTCCGGCGTAAAGAAGAGGCTCGATGGCTCGAACGCAACTTCGTTTTCGTTGTCGACGCTGATGTCGATTGTGACATTCTGGCTGGGCCTCGACCAAAGCGCTACGCCAAATGTGACGCTCTCCCCGTTTTCACTGGTGCGCACTGCGCCGTCCACCTCTATATCTACGGCGGTGGGCAGACCAACCTGCAAGTCGTCATCCGCGATAGTGATCTCATAGCTCCAACTCGTGACAAGATCGCCTGAAATATCTAATGATGCTCTAAACGATATGCCGAAATTCTCATCCCCCTCATTGTTAAACGGGTCATCGATTGTATCGATAGTGATCTGCTGTGGATCGGTATCACCGTCCGCCCACGTGAGTTCCCCTGAGGCCGGTACGAAGTCTGTATCTGCAAGGGCTGTCCCGGATACCAGCTCATAGACCAAAGTGACATCACCCTCGATCGAAGGCCTGTCGACATCAATGGTCAGTGACTCCGACTCCCGAACTTGAAACCCTCCGGCAACAGACAGCTCTGGCTCAGAAATGTAGACCGCGCCGTTTGAGCCTGTGATGACTAGCCGCCCTTCGGCTCCTACAGCTCCGCTAAAGAATCTAACGCGGTCTTCGTTGGTGGGGATCAATACAGGACGCCAGGAGTCGCCATCGTCTTCGCTGATGAAGGCGAAGTTGACCTGAAACGCGCTGGATACCGGCGAGTCACGAGACGCGATCGCGATGAGGCGCCCTTCAGACTCAAGCACAGAGGAGATTCCCCAATCTAAGAACGCCTCTTCCTGGGTCTCCAAATTGAGCTTCAAGTCCCAGGTGAGGCCAAGATCCCGGCTAAGCAGCAGCTCGCCTTGATCGCCTCGGATGACCATCACGCCGCTCTCGAATTGGTAGATCTCCCTGATTCGGATCCCGTCCTGCAGCCCTTTTTCGCCGCTGCCGCTTACGTTCTCAGGTTCAAACGGGCTTTCGGTCTGCCAGGTCACACCATTGTCGTTGCTTGTGACAAGACGCGGACCGGACGAGCCAATACCTGTGTTGACTGCGTAGACGATGCGCCCACCACCCACATGCAGTCCTCCCTTAGTAATATCCTCAAAAGCCAACGGAGTCGGTCGAGACACCCACGTTTCACCACCGTCATCACTCAAGTAGGCGTTGACCTCCACGCTGCCGTGCAAAACGACCAGCCGGCCTCCACTGCCAAGCAGGACTGAGCGCATTCCGCCTGGGCCTGTTGTCGGTACCAAGACCTCATCCCAAGTAAAGCCGGTATCTTCGCTCACGATGAAGCGGTCAGCGCCGCCTGGTGCATAGAGTTTGCCGTCTTGCACGTCAGAGATACCCGGAAGAAACCCCTGCTGGCTTGGCGAGACCGCGGTCATCTCCAGCCATGTAACTCCGTTGTCTACACTGCGGTACAAGACATCCCGCGCGGTCATCGAGCCCTCGCCAACACCCAGCAGCACGTCATCAACCTGGCTCAAAATCCGAATGTCTTCGCCCGGGTCTTCATCGAGCACTTTGTCCCAAGTTTGACCAGCATCACTACTGGTCCAGACTTCCTCAGCGTTACCAATTGCAACGACACCTTCCGCGCCGACGCGGCCGTAACTGAGCGCCAACGGCATCACCGAGGAATCAACGTTGGTCCAGTCTTTTCCGTTTAGCGAAGACCATGCACCGTCTACCAAACTCAGCAGGCGCGGGCCCATATTGAGCCAGCGAGGCCAGACACGACTGACCTCCGTCCCAGTCCAGTCTCGAGTCGGCGCGAAAGGATCATCGCTCTCGAAGACAACCGAGCGCTGATTCGACGCGACGACCTGAAACCCACTATTAGTTGAGAACCGAAATTGCTGCGTTTGCATCACATACTTTCCATTGACGTAGGTGATGTCGCTTCCGTTCAGCAGGTCCTTTTCATCGAAGCGTAGTGGCTGCCCCCCCAAACTGAAATTTGCCATGCTCATGGGATACCCGTTCCACAAGCTGCCGTTCTCGCTTTGGAGAAGACTGCTAAACCCGGAGGCGATCAACTCCCCATCACGCCCCAGACTCATCGACTGGAGCACACCCAGTTCGAAAGCCACCTGGGTCCAGATACTGCCCTGCTTCTTAAAAATCAAACCGCCAAGAAACCGCGCATACGCGCCGGTAGACTGCGCGGTCGTGCCGTAGGCCAACAACTCGCCGCCCGGCGAAACAAACAGATGGGGCAGCCATATTCCCTGAACCGGTGCGGTTTCAAGGGTTCCCGTGATGACAGCGGCAGGCACGGGGAACCTCGTCAGCGTCCAGGTTTCTCCATTGTTATCGCTGGTCAGAATTCTTGTGACGCCAATAAACGGTAGCGGCGGCCCGCCAAGTCCGGTTTCGCCCCGTGACTGCTCGAATCTGACCAGCGTGGCGACGAGCTGCCCGTCATGAACGACTATGTCGCTGATGTTGCCGAAAATGGGTCGACCGGTATCATCCGTGATCACGTTGTATTCCCAGTCCATGCCCTGGTTGTCGCTATACATCAGCGCGCCTCCAGGACCGATTGCGAGCCACCGGCCGCTGGGGGTTTCCACGAATGCGGAATAGGCAAACCCGGGACTGTTGTCACCACGGACCACCCCCCAAACATCACCGCCACGCAGCTGGGCGTGCGTGACCGAACTAAACAGCATTATGAGCAGGCACAGGCGCACTGCTGCGTTAGCGAATATCGGCATGAAGATTCCTTTAGCTCTCTGGGTCCACGGCGTAGCGCCGTCTAGGGTTTGGTCCTCTAACAGAGAAGCGTCAAATCATGAAAACTCGGATCAGCTGAAGGTGCCAAATCACAACAACGTTAGTGAATTCACGACGGGGCGAACGCCCAGCCAATGTCTTCACCCATCGGGGCAAGCCGGTTCAAAGAATACTCATTGGCTCCTGTCGCCGGGTTCGAAAGGCATTTGGCCTCCCGCAGGCCCGGGTCCATGATTTGAAGCACACTTTCGGCCGCCGATTGAGGACCGCTGGAGTGAGTTTCAAAGTTCAGCAGGATCTACTGGGTCACCGTTCGGGTCGGATGACCACACACTATTCGGCGGCGGAGCTTACGAGGCTCATTTGGGCTGCCAACACGGTGTGCGAACGGAAAGGAAACCGCCCCGAATTGGTCGTTTTGAGACGAATTAGCGTGTCCTGACTCACGCAAGAAAAAATCCCAGGATGTTGGGTGCGGCGTAAGTCGTTGAATTAATGGTGGCCAAGGGCAGAATCGAACTGCCGACACGCGGATTTTCAGAACGACTGAAGATTCGTAAATGGTCAATTTTTCAATAGGTTACCGGTTCGCCCGTTGCATGATTAGCAGTACGATTCACAACGCTGCATAGCTGATCCACGCAAAATTAACGCAAGAGTCATTCGCCAGATTTTTTTGTCTTTGGTGGCGCTACGTGTCGTTGGCAACGGTGTAGCCAATTGACCGATATCCCCGAAGTCTTCGCTCGTACATCTTGCGGAGAATCGGTGAGTGCAGGTCCACGTAGTCGTAAACACGGACTTCTTCTTTACCGCGATATTGTCGATGAAGGCGGCCGACGTACTGTTGCAGAGTCCCCTTCCAGGAGATGGGCATAGTCAGGAACAGAGTGTCGAGCCTTGCATCATCAAACCCTTCTCCAATGTAGCGGCCCGTTGCAATAATCAGGCGCTCTTGGTTGTCTGGAACTGCGCCGAGCTGATTGAGTGCATCCGCGGCCTGCTTCCGACTTCGACCGCCGCGAAGAATTACAACGTTCTTGGCGAAACGCCCAAGCTTCTCAGCTAACAACTCCGCGTGGCGCACCCGTTCTGTCAGCACAAGCGGCGTCCGTCCCGCGTCGAGCGCCTGGAGGATGTCGTCGAAAATCTGGCCATTCCTTTGGTCATCTTGGGCCAGTTTCCCGTAGAGAGCCTGAATGCCGATCTCGCTAGCGTTGCCGGGTACGACAAAATCGGTGTATCGGGGGATCAGCCGATACTCGAGCTTTGCCAATTGCCGCTGTTTCTGTTGGGGAACCCGGTGTCGTATCGGGCCGCACTGCATCAGGATGATGGGATGGTGTCCGTCCTTTCGCGTAGGCGTCGCCGTGAGACCAAGAACGTACTTCGCACGGACCTGCTTGAGAATCGATTCAAAGCTGAATGCGGAAACGTGGTGTGCCTCGTCAACGATAACCTGACCGTATTGTGTGACCATCGGGTCGACCTTTCCTTGCCGGTTGAGGCTTTGTATGACAGCGATATCGATCTTTAAAGTTTGGATGCGCTTCCCTCCGCCGATTTGTCCGATCTTGCCCGCCGGCTGGTCCAGAAATGTGGTCAGGCGTTCGCGCCACTGGTCCATCAATTGGCGTCGATGCACGAGGATCAAGGTGTTTCGCTGTCTTTCTCCGATTAAGGCGGCGGCGACCACGGTCTTGCCAAAAGCGGTGGGTGCGCATAGAAGCCCCGTTTCCTCAGCCAGCAAGTCACGAACTGCCGCATCTTGCTCAGGGCGCAGGCAGCCCTGAAACTTTGCGTCAATGGGAGTGCCCGCGTTTCGCTGATCTTTGAGAACGACTTCGATCTTAATATCTTCCAGTATTGACACTGCGGCATCCAAACAACCCCGGGGCAATACGATTGTCCGGTCAAGGTCTTCGGCACAGGAGATAATTCTGGGCTTCCCGTACGTTGACATACGCATTGCCTGCGCCCGGTAGAACTCCGGGTTTTGAAACGCCGCTTTACGGATGAGTGCGTTCTGAAGGCTAGGGGGAATTCCTTGCTTCGGGATATGAAGACCATTCGCCAGGACCAGATTTACCGTTTTGGGAACGGCCCCTGTCGTTTGGAGGTCGGGCTCTTCTTGAGAATTCGGCCCAGCTCCTGGGTCTTCGAGTTCGTCACTCCATACTGAGGCCCCGCGAACACCGAGCAGACTGTCACCAACGTCATATTGCTGAATCAGGCGTTCAACCTCATTTGATGAAACGCGTTTCATACGATCCAAATAGGCCCATTGGTCGTCGACGGTTTCAAGCTGACTAGACAGGAATTCGCTGTTGCCGACCTCTCTCGGACGTTTTTGCAGCGGCAAAGCGATCAGGTTGCCGAATCCTCCTTTTGGCAGCGTGTCCTGGCTCGGGAAAAAGCGGTCGTAGGACTCGAGGCCGATTCCAGGCCGTTGAGCTGTGGCGCGTGTCAGGATGAGTGAGCCTATTTTTCTGGCCAGAGACGCCTGCACCGCGTGGGTGAAGAAGATCCATACGTGTGCGCCATCACCAGAGCGCGATCGCTCCACGTATGCCGGTACCTTGAAGTGCTCGCAACTCTCGAGGAAAGCAACCACGTCATCTCGCCAAGATGTCTTATCGAAGTCGATCGCCAGGAACCAAGAGGAACCGTCTGCCAGAATCGGATACACACCGAGCGTTTTTTTTCCAATCAAATGGTCGCGAATCACCCGATCGGTAATAGAGAGAAATTGGCTGTTAGGGCAGGTCCCGCACTTTATCCTGGGTTTGTTGCACAGGGTCTTGTGCCATTCGTTGCCGCATGCTGGCGAGTAACCAGCTCGACCTTTCTGGTTCTCCCACCGAACCGCATACACGTCCTCACGACCTCGAAATAGACTTCGAAATAAGCGTATCTTCTCCTCCACGCCCGATTGGTTGGTAACGCCAGTGGCGCAGGTGGGTTCGCTCTCAGGCGGCGCCGAGGGAGGTCCGGGCGGCCCCAGTTCCTTCCGGAGTTCCCGGATCTCTTTCTTAAGCCGATGGTTTTCAGCCCGTATGCGATTTAGCTCAGCTTCAAGCGTCTCTCGTGACTGCTCAGGCATGTCCCAATCACCGGTGTAGAAGCTCACAAGCTGGAGCTAAACGACTCCAGACCAGATCTGTCGCGTTCTCGAGAGATAGCCCCTCCAGGCCGATCGAAGCAGCATAGGCGGCCCACTGCTGGGCCTTTTGCGGATCCGTGGAAAATTGATCCGACAAACCGATTGGTTGTGCCCTCGGGACCTCGGTCTTCCGCCGATTAAAGGTCGCTGCTATGGCGTCGGCCAACTCGTGTTGAGAAACGGACTGAGAACTCAGTATGGCCCAAAGATCGTAGTAATCCTTCATGCGACTGTTGACGAGCCCAAGTGTAATCATCGCGTGGAACTTTTCTGCTACTACACTGGCTGGAGGGTAGGCTCGTATTGTGACAGCGGGCATGTCGAGGAGTGTCGGATATTCAATCGTGAAATCTGGAGCCACGGTCGCATCGCCGAATCCGACATCAAGCACTATGGGGATGCGAGTCTTCCCCAGGTTCGCGACCGTCTTGAGGCGGATACCCCCGTATTCCTGTTCCTCACGGATTGTCCTGGCGGTCAGGTTCTCAATGTCATAAACCAGTCCATCTTCCACCTGCTGGCTCATCACCTCAGAGAATACAGATAGCAGGTGCCCCTCGGACGGATCGCCGAAACATAGGAAGTCAGCATCCCGAGTTACACGATTCTGATCTCCAATCCAGAGTGTAACCAACATGCCACCCTTCAGAACGAATGCATCGCGGTGCTCCGATATGGACATTCGATAAAGCAGGCGCTCCAGGCCGTAACCTACAAGAACGACATCAAATATCTGGCCTTTCTTTCGTGCAAGGTTTAGAAGTCGCTGTCTGATAGACGCAGGCGAGTTGTTTTGGCTCTTAGCCACCGGCAGTCAACGCTTCCAGATATGGCTGCATTTGTTTCCAAGCGCCGCACTCTTTGGCTGTTAGTGCGATCACGGCAGGAGTTGCTTTTCGCTCTTTAAGCGCGTTTCGCAGACACTCTATGGCAACAGAACGGTCGACAAATCGTCGGCTGCGAAATGCGTCGGCCAGTGATTTAGCAATCGAATAGATCGGAACATCAACACCGGAAATAAGGTGATGCTCAACGCCGTACTCGAGATACGGTGAACGAAAACGGACAATCCGAATTGGCGGGTAATCTACTGACGGTTCCCAGTCCTTCGCACCGATGGCCAGCCAGACTTTGCGCGGCATCTGGTCGGTCAGGCGATGGTAGGCGAGTGCGGAGGTCATGCAGATGATGCCTCTAGGCACCCGCATTGAGGCCTCCGCTAGCGCTGATTCCAGGTCCAGTTCACTGTTGGGCAGCTGATAAAGGCCTCTCGCAGCGCGAACGATCGTGCCGGCCCTTGTGGCCCGGGCAATCGTAGATGCAGCAATACCCGCAGCCCGAAGATCGCGGGCGCGCAGAAGCGGGTTATCCTCGAGTAGCTGAATCATGCGGTCTTGTTGCGTTGCAATTGTCATTGGCTTGTTGCAAAGCCTCGGAGTATTTTCAGTTTTGTCCGAGGCTTTGTAACATATTTAACTCTAGCCTGCTACGTTCTGAAGACCCCATCGCGCCTCAGATAGTAGGTTTGAATTTCTGCAACCGAGTTCACGCCGGCAAGTCGCGCAAGTTCCAATACGTCTGCTTCCTGGTGCGCTGTCAGTTCGCCACCAAGAACATATTTGCGTTCAAACCCTTCTGTAGAAACAGCGAGCATAAGCGCCAGGCAAAATGTGCGAATGGGCGATCTCCGTTCGGTATCTGGGTCTTGGACATCGAATATTCCTTAAAAATTCGTGGGTCAGAGAAGTAGAAAAGACATTTATATTGACAGACGTAGAGTTTAATCTACACTTGTAGAGAAAGGGGGCCGGTATGACGCTTTCGGAGTTTGAGCTTGAGGTACTGCAGATCTTTTGGGAATTCGGAGAGCTTTCGGTTCCGAAGGTTCATGAACAGGTTCGTAGTACTCGCGACGTTACCTACTCTACCGTCAAGACGATCGTCGACCGACTGGAGGGTAAGGGCGCGCTCTCTCGGGTGGAGCAGCATGGGCGGACCATCATTTATGCCGCGGCTGTGGATCAGGATAGCGTTCGGCGTCCGATGCTGAAGAGCTTTGTTGAACGGGTTTTTGGTGCTGATAGGTCGACGCTTTTTTCCTATCTCATGGAGGACAATGAACTATCGCGGGAAGAAATCGCCGCGATCCAGAAGATGGTTAGCGAAGCCCAAGAGAGGCGAAGCAAATGATTACCTGGCTCTCGTTGAACTGCTCGATCAGCGTAATCACCCTGCTGGTAGTCAGGCTGCTGAAAAACGCACCGGCGCAGATTGGATTTTTCGCTGCTTGTGTGGCTCTTGCTTGCTGGTGTCTCCCGCTACAGCCAATTGTTGTGACTGAGGCGCCACAGATGGTCACAGACTACGACATCGTGCCCATCGGTCCAGCGCTACTAGAATCCACGGTGCCAGTGCAAGCGACTAGTGAAGTCGACTTCTGGCCTATCGCGCTGCTGTCGTCAGCCTTCATTGGACTTCTGGTTCTGTGCTTTAGAGGTTGGCAGAGCATGATTCTGGTGCGGCGTCTGCATATGCAAAGTCGGCCAGTAGCCGCCGAGGGTTTGCCACCGCCATTCGCGGTGTCCGCCAGTCGTATCAGGGTCGTACCTGGCCGGACTGCGATGACGTCAGGGCTCTTTCGGCCAACTGTCTGGATTGGCGAGGAGCTCCTAGCGAGACCCGAAGTTGAATCAGTCCTGGCCCATGAACTTACCCATGCAAAGCGGCTGGATAATATTTGGGTTCTCGCGATAGAAATGGTCCGTCATGCTCTGTGGTGGAACCCGCTAGTTTGGGTTCTGGCCGACCTGGCCAGGACGCGACTCGAAATGTCATGCGATGAGGCGAGCGCTACCAAGCTGGCGGCGGGCCACTACCTGCGACAGGTGACCCAGCTCGCACAGTTTTTGCCGACCCAAAACGCGTTCGGTGCGTCTGCCATTGCCGGTCGGAAAGCCATTGTGGACCGAATCGAACACCTTGCGTCCCACCCCAGACTCACGGCCCGACATCTTGCGGTGATCGGAGCGGCGCTGGCCCTACTAATCTCCGTGGTTTTGCAGGCTGAGGAAAGGCAACCGTCGCCGTTGGGGAAATCAGCGAGCACTTCGCTTTCAATCGCGGATGACGGTAGTTACGAGCTTAATCTTGATAACGCTCACTATGGTGCTGCGATTCAGATGCTGGCAAGTCTTGGGCGGCTCCACGTGCTCGCCCATCCTGAGATTAATCACCATAGAATCACCGTAACGATTGTCGGTACAACGGAGAATTGGATGGACGGTGTTAATGCGCTTCTTAACGCCAACCCTGATTTTAGTGACCGATTTGGTGTTGCCAGAGAAGGTGAAAACCTTTTGCTAGCCGCCAAAGAGTTACTTGAGCCCGAGAACCGGACATGGCTGGGCGTCGCCTTAATTATGGGACATATGAAACCAGCTCCCGATGATCTGTCGCTGCCGAGAGTTTCAGCGGATCTCTTGGTAAGAATCGACGATATCGAAATGCAGCGACCTGATTTACTGCTCGTCAATAAGAACTGGTTCGGAGTCCGCCAGGCTGGTTTCGAAGTCAACGTCAAACCCACGATCCTGGAAGGTGACCAGATCCTCATCGAATTTCGAATTAGCGAGATCGATTCAGGAAAACTCGTCGCCACGCCTTCTTTACTCACGCTTCCGGAGAAAGATGCGATTGTGGAGATTGGTACGGATGAGACAGTAATCCGTGTCGAAGTGACGCCCCGGCTTCTTACCTCGGCGTAAACGCCGGAATGCATCGAATTCCGCGGTGATAATCTCATGCAACCGAAGCGCCTTTAGAGAATTTAGACATCACGTATTCCCAGTATCAGTAGACAGCGCTAAGTTCTCTTGCTGGATGGGTTGGCCAATGAAATCTTCCGAAGCCACTCGCTCGTGCTTCGAGCTCTATAAGACGTTTGGTGATTGATTCGTGACATTCAGCTCGGAACGCCGGTCGTTTGAAAAAGACCTTCTGAAGGTCCTCCCTACCAAACTAAGGGGGTCTCGATGGAAGAAGAAGCAAAATGCGATCTTTTGCGAGTTATGTGGGTTCTACTTCGATGTATTTGTCAGTGTATTTGTCAACGACCGAAAAACGACTTTCTCGATGTCGGCAAAGCCGATGACGTTAGACACGCACTATTGGAACATCACTGGTCTGGAATCCAACAATTCCGAACCTCTGTCATTTCGAAGTTGGGGTGCGTTTACTTGTCCCGGGCTGCCATTGCGCGAGGAATCAATCTTCGATGAAGGAATGGGCACGGATGTGCTGGCGAGAAAGCTTTTGGAGTGGGCCGACTCTCAAGTTGAAACGGCGTTGCACAGACTGACGGCTGAGAGCTTTTCCAGTGCAGTTGCAAGACATCCCAATCACGTTGAACGAGGGACATACGCTATCTCCTATGTCACCTCCCTAATTGCGGAAGGCAATTTCAAGGCCGCGAGACAAGCGGCAGTTGCTTATGCAGACGGATCGGTGGAATCAGCTCACAAGCATAGGCATCTCGGCCGTGACTTCCATGAAATCGCTGTCGATTGGATAGATTCAATGGAGGAAAACAACTGATGAATGCCTCTTCCTGACCGGACTCAGATTGTTAAATTGAAATTCCCACGGAGCACCAGACGGGTTCCGCCCGTGGTTCTGGCTGATCCACCTTCAGTCGATCGGATCATGGGTGTTTCGCAAGGACACATGGCGGAAACCCAATTTGGATCTGAGCCCGGTCTCGCCGCTAAAACTACTGTCCCCGCGGACGCATGTCGCGCAACAGTTGTCGCTCTACGGTCGCTTTTTCAGCCGCCACAATTTGCCCACAGGCATTGATACCACCGATCCCTGGGGGAGGCGACAGAAAAACAAGATATTCGTAACCCTCGAACACTTTGTAGGACCCGTATGAGTCTAACCAAGTGCCTACTTCGACCACCTCGCTTTCATTCGTACCCTTAAATGCTTCGGTTACGCGAAGTCTTGCGATTTGCCTTTTCTCGATCTTGACGCCCGGCGCCCGCTCTTCGTATTCAATCGTTTGGTCCACCACTTTACCCACAAATATTCGCGCGGAGCGTTCCAAATAGAACTCTACGCGTTCGTGGGGATCGGATATTTCCGGACTGCACGAGCTGCCGAACAAACTGGCTAGCAAGACTCCGGCTTGGCCTAATTGGTCCATACCATCACAACTTCTTTTTGCTGAGGCGATTTAGCATTTCGCTAAATAATTGTTTTCTATAGGTATTGAAGCCAAACAGGCTTCGATGTACTGTATAGCGGTCGTGGTCGTTCGACCGCGTTTCCTTTTCCCATTTCACGACCCTACATCGGGGGAATAGGGACCCGGTCTCATTGAGACCGCTAAGTCCGGTAAGCTGTATTCGGAGTTTTTCCTACCCAAGATGGCCCGCAAGCTTTATAGAAATCCTGCGGTGGCGCCGCCGATTTTTTTCATGCCGACGACCCATAGGACAACGGCATCTTGAACGCCGGAAGAGTTTTTAGCATTCTGCTAAATAACTGATTTAATTGAACATATTGACTCCAGGTCGGTTTCAATATAACCTCGAAGCCAATTAGTCGTCCGACCACTCGCCTCCCCTTTTCTGATCCCGATCCCACGACGGGAGGATATACACCTGTTCTCAATGAGAACAGTAACGCCGTAAAAGCCGTACCTGAGTTTTTTCTCGCCTAAAAGTTCTCAAAATAAACTCAATCGCATTGGCACCGGGCTTTTTGTCGCCGTTTTCGCAACACAGAAACAATAACTCGGACTTTAGGCACCAAAAGCCTCCGCATGCTACTTTTTCGGCTACTGCGCGTTGCGCGGCCGAAGTGTGCTCTACCCCCCCCTTTTGATCGAGCCACCCAGGTTGGGTCGCGTTAGCCGAGGTCCCCGATTCCTGTTCGATTCGCAAATCCAAACGAATCACCTCTGGTTTGGCCGCTCCCAAGCCTCTTAGTTTTCAACTGCTCATTCATGGTGTTCAAGCAATCGACGATTGCCACGTACCCAAAGATCCGATGATTGTCGCGGTGTACCAACTAGACGCTTGCCCGCGTCACTACCAGCGAAGCCTGTAGTGACGCGGGCCGCAAACCCAATAACTGCGGGGTATTCGGCCCGGAATTTTCCGGTACGGGCGAGTGATCTGGTCGTATAGTTAATCCCACAACCGGCTCCTCAGCGGCTCTGAGGAACTCTTCGGGCTAACGCCCTACACAACTTCGGTTGTATTCGAGCCGCGCCAATAACGCGTACTCACTATCAATTCGACTTCGGTCCTAAAGGTTAAGGAGGTGATCAAACTTGATACCACATTCAATTCATTCGTCCGTATGGACGTTAGATTTTGCGCCGGAACCATCCTCAACGAGGAGAACCGGCGTTGCCTGATGCTCAGGCGCTTTCAGATGAATGGGGAGTGGTGTCCCCGGACCTGTGCCTAAATGGTTTCGTTTGCTACGGCGACGGATAGGTCAGAAACACTAACCAACATGCCAACACCATTGAGAAATCTGAAAAACCAATCAAACGCGCGATGCCGTTTCCTACGACCGCGGAATCGCAGCGATTCATATCGTTCAATCAACCTTAGGCGAAACACTGGCGGCACGAACAAACTATGAACCGGCGTGCCGTGATTACACCCAGGCTTTTGCGTCTTCGCGACGCGCCGGCCTACCTCGGAATGGATCGAAACCGATTTAATCGGGAGGTGCGGCCGTTCCTGACGAGGGTGCCCATCGGCCGACATGGAATTGCTTTTGACCGACTTGAACTCGACCAGTGGGTGGACGACTATATCTCCCGCAACGGGCGTCCCGGTCGATTGCAAGGAGAATCACTATGGGACGCAAAAAGACACCCGGTCTTGTCAAGAGATCGGGGATTTGGCACATCGACAAACGGATCGAAGGGCTCAGAGTTTGCCAAAGCACTGGCTCAGCTGAACTCGCCGAAGCGCAGCGATACTTAGCCAGGCTATCCGAGACGATTCGCAGCGCCAAGGTCTACGGCGTCAGGCCGGATAGAACGTTCGAGCAGGCGGCGATCAAATTTGTTCGTGAGAACCAGCACAAGCGGTCACTCAACCGAGACATCTGTTGTCTCAAGCAACTGATGCCGTTCATCGGGGATCTGCCAATCAACCGCATTCATCGCGGCACACTCGATCCATGGATCGATCATCGACGAGAGGAGGGTAGGGCAACCGGAACAATAAACCACGGTTTGAAAGTGGTTCGGCGTATCTTGAATCTCGCCGAATACGAATGGTTCGACGAACAGGGTCTAACCTGGTTGGACCGCGCGCCACGAATCAAGCTGCTTCCCGATACCAACAAGCGACAGCCGTATCCGCTGAACTGGGACGAGCAACAACAGCTGTTTTCACAGCTTCCGTCACATCTCGCGGAGATGGCGCTATTTGCGGTCAATACTGGCTGCCGAGACAGCGAGATTTGTCGTTTGCGCTGGGATTGGGAAGTGAAGGTTCCACAGCTGGATACCTTTGTGTTCATTGTTCCAGGAAGTTTCGTAAAAAACGGCGACGAACGGCTGATTGTCTTGAACAACATTGCCCGCTCGGTGGTGAATTCACGACGGGGCAAACACCCCTACAATGTCTTCACCCATCGAGGCAAGCCGGTACAAAGGATGCTCAATAGCTCCTGGTGCAGGGTTCGAAAAGCCGTTGGACTCCCGCAGGTTCGGGTCCATGATTTGAAGCACACTTTCGGCCGCCGATTGAGGGCCGCTGGAGTGAGTTTCGAAGATCGGCAGGATCTACTGGGTCACCGTTCGGATCGCATGACCACACACTACTCGGCGGCGGAGCTTACGAGGCTCATTGAGGCTGCCAATACGGTGTGCGAACGGAAAGGAAACCGCCCCGAATTGGTCGTTTTGAGACGAATTAGCGTGTCCTGACTCACGCAAGAAAAAATCCCAGGATGTTGGGTGCGGCGTAAGTCGTTGAATGAATGGTGGCCAGGGGCAGAATCGAACTGCCGACACGCGGATTTTCAGTCCGCTGCTCTACCGACTGAGCTACCTGGCCATCGGTGTTGGAGGGTGTCGCGAGGGGCGCTATTAGACCTTTTGCGCGGCAGGGCGTCAAGGTTGTGCTGGCTGGCTCGCCGGCCGGGCTGTCGGTTGATTCCTGATCGTTTCCATGGTGAGGTCAAGCCCTCACCCTGACACGGCCGAGATGCTCATGAGAATCCGTTGCCTGCTCGCCATTGGCGCCTGCGTTTGCGTCCTTTTGCCCCTTTCTGCGACCGCTGCCACGATCGCTGTTATCGGAACCGGTGATGTGGCGGGAGCCCTTGGCCCTCGCTTTGCTGAACTCGGCCACACCATCGTTTATGGGTCCCGCGATCCGGCGGCCGAAAAGGCTCAGCAGCTGGTTTCACGAACTGCGGCTGCTTCCGTGAGCGCGCCCGCGGACGCGGTCAAGGGCGCCGAGATTGTGGTGTTGGCGGTTCCCGCTGGTGTGGTAGTTTCGGTGGCGCAGTCTCTCGGAGACCTCGCAGGCAAGGTCATCATCGACCCGACCAATGCTTTTAGCTTTACCGAAAACCGGCTGGTGGTTGCAAAATCGCTCGAGCCGGTCGCCGTTTCTTTACAAAACGCAATTCCCGGCGCGCGCGTTGTTAAGGCATTTCATGTATTGAACTGGCGGGTCATGGTCGAGCCGGAGCTGGCCGGCGGCCCAATGACCATTCCGATGGTGGGGGACGACAATGCCGCCAAAGCGACCGTCGCTGAGCTGGCCCATGGCATGGGGTTTCACACGATCGACCTGGGGCCGGTCCGCTATGCGCGTGAACTGGAAGGACTGCTGGTGCTGTGGTTTAACGCTCGGCTCAACGGACAACCGTTCAACTACTATTTCCGTCCCGAGCCCGCGCGCTCTAACTGAGAATCACTCGGGGGGAACGTAGCCGGCAGGCCTGGCGCCGCCTGAACCGAAGAAAAAGTCCTCCATCTCCCGTTCCAGCAGCTTGCGGTGATCAGGATTGATTGGCGTCCAGCGGTTTTCGTTGATCAGCATCGTTTGATGGGCGAGCCACTGGCTCCAGGCTTGTTTACACACCTGGTCGTAGATTCGCTGGCCGAGCTCGCCGGGGTAGGGCACCCGATCAAGCCCTTCACCCTCTTCACCCATCAACACACAATTTACCGTTCTTGCCATGTCACCATGCCGCTGAAAAATTCATCCAGAAAGGATTGTACAGGCCGAGGCAGGCCAAGTTGCGCAACTTCTTCCGCACCACACCAGCGGGTTTGCCTGTCCGACACGGCGTCGTGGCGGGCTGGCTCAACCAGTACCGGCGTCATCGCGAGCTTAAAGTGCGTGAAGGTGTGATGGATCACGGGCGCGTCAGCGGTCACGTCAGCCGGTTCGCTGTCGTTCATCGGAAGGCTCCACAAACCGCCCCAGATGCCCGACGGTGGTCGTTTCTCGAGCAGGACGGAGCCCTCGTCGGAAATGCACACGCTGAGCAACGCGCTGCGTTGGGGGATCTTGCGTTTAGGTTTTTTACCGGGGTAACCGGCCGGATTTCCATCGGCACGAGCCTGACATCCGGAAGACAGCGGGCAGGCGCCGCAGTCCGGCTGACGCCCCCGGCACAGGCTCGCCCCCAGGTCCATGATGGCCTGGGTATAGTCGGTGACCTGCTCCGTCGGTGTGTGCAGCTCCGCCAGGCTCCAAAGCGTTTTCAGCACGTCGGACTTCCCAGGCCAGCCAGCCACGGCGTGATAGCGTGCAAGCACCCGCTTGGCATTGCCGTCCAAAATTGGATAGGGCATGCCGTGGGCCTGCGCGAGAATCGCCCCGGCCGTTGAGCGCCCGATCCCCGGGAGCTTGATGAGCTCGTCGATGTCCGTCGGCAGGTCACCGTTGTGTTCGGCCACGCAGCGCCGCGCGGTTTTGTGCAGATTGCGGGCGCGGCTGTAGTAGCCGAGGCCGGCCCACAGTGCCATGACCTCGTCGTCAGTTGCGGCTGCCAGGTGGGGCAGGGTGGGAAAACGCTCGATGAAGCGCTCGAAGTAACCGATTACGGTAGCCACCTGCGTCTGCTGCAGCATGACCTCCGATAGCCATACCCGGTAAGCCGTTCTGGGGTGCTGCCACGGCAGATCGTGCCGACCGTGCACCTTGTGCCAGGCCAGCAGCTTCTGAGCAAACGAGTCCATCACCGCCGCGCCTTTAACAAGAATCAGTGCGGAACAGGCCTAGAGGAGGGCGTCGACAAACGCCTCCGGCTCGAAAACGCGAAGGTCGGCTGCACGCTCGCCGACCCCGATAAACCGGATCGGCACGCCGAGCTTCTGCGCAAGGGCGAAGACCATCCCGCCTTTGGCGGTGCCGTCGAGCTTGGTGACAACCAGGCCAGTGACGCCCACAGCTTCGCCGAAGTCGGCGGCCTGATTGAGGGCGTTCTGGCCAGCGGTGCCGTCGAGCACCAGCAGGACCTCGTGGGGGGCACTTGGATCCAGCTTGCCCATGACGCGCTTAATTTTCTTGAGCTCTTCCATCAGGTTGGACTGCGTATGCAGCCGACCCGCGGTGTCGGCGATCATGACATCCACACCTCTCGCCTTAGCCGCCTGCAGGCCGTCGAAACAGACCGAGGCCGAGTCGGAGCCTGTGCTCTGCGCGATCACGGGCACGCTGATGCGCTCGCCCCAGGTCTTGAGCTGTTCCACGGCGGCCGCCCGAAAGGTGTCGCCGGCAGCGAGCAGCACGCTTTTGCCCTCGCCCCCTAGCCGCTGAGCCAGTTTGCCGATGGTGGTGGTTTTGCCGGCGCCGTTGACCCCGACCACCATGATCACAAAAGGGCTGTCCGTGGTGGCCGGTTCGAGCGGCTTGGCGACGGGTGTCAGGCGCTGAATCAGGAGCTCTCGAAGCGCGGTCATCAGCCGCTCGGAATCGTCCAGCTCCTTACGCTTAACTCGTCCGGTGAGGTCGTCGATGATGGCAGTGGTCGTCTCCGCGCCGACGTCGGCGGTCAGTAGGAGTGTTTCCAGCTCCTCCAGCAGCTCGTCGTCGATCTTGCGACCAAAAGAGAACATCTGCCGCAGGCGCTTGCCAAAACCTGCCCGCGGCTTTTCCAGCTGCTTTTCCAAGGGCGTGGCGCCGGCGGGTGCGGAGCCCTCTTGTGCTTTGTCTTTTTTACCGAATCCAAACATTACGCGCGAGACAGGATGAGCGATTTCACCGGGTTACATGGGGACAGGGCACGTACAATACCACCATGAACCCACGTCTGTTTCAGCTCCTGTGGCCAGGTCATGGCTAACGCCAGCGTTAAGCGTCTGTTGCCTGAAGCGTTTAAGCGCCGGCTTCGTGAAATGGCTGGTGTTCCGACGATGGCTGGCCGGATGCAAAACCTTAAGCGAGCAGGCTTTTCGTGCAGCGGCGCGGTAGATGGAGGCGCATTCGACGGCGATTGGGCTAGGCTGTGCCGAACAATTTTTCAGTGTCCGGTCTGGGCGCTTGAACCCTTGCCCAGGGACGGGTTGAGAAAGCTTGTCGCGGCAGATGCTCAGCTTCACCTTGTTGAGGCAGCGCTCTGTGAGGAGCAGCAGGACTCAGTGGAGTTCCTCGAGCAAGGGTCGAACAGCCGGATGCCCGACCACGAAAGTCGACAGCTTGCTGGCGACGATCTGGTCCGGGTGCCCGCAACAACTCTCGATGCGCTACTCGACGGAATTCAACCGACACCGAATCTGCTCAAGTTGGACCTTCAGGGGGCAGAATTGAAGGCGCTTCGCGGCGGTCAAAAGTATCTCAATGCCTTTGAGGTGGTGATTTGTGAGGTTTCGGTGATCCCCATCGGAAAGGTTCCGGACGTCCACGAGATGATCGATTTTTTTCGGGCCCAAGGGTATCGGCTCTATGACTTCTTGCCCGCCTACTTTCGACCCTTAGACGGTGCGCTGTGGCAGGCTGATGCGTTCTTTGTAAGCTCGACATCTCCTCTGGTGGCGTCAACGCGCTGGGATTGATGTGTTTTAGATGTCGAAGAGACTCCGAAAGAAACCTGGCGGACAGATCCGGATCACGGGCGGTCGCTGGCGCAGTCGACGCCTTACCGTGCCGGACGTCGCCTCGCTGCGGCCATCGAGTGACCGCACCCGCGAGACGCTGTTCAACTGGCTGGGCCACGATCTCACGAGTCTTGATTGCGCAGACCTTTACGCCGGTACCGGCGCGCTTGGCCTGGAAGCGCTCTCCCGGGGTGCTGCGAGCTGTGTTTTTGTCGAGAGTAGCGCCATCGCGGTTGCGGCGCTGCGCAATTCGGTGAGCCAGCTAGTCGAAAATCCCGGCCAAATTCAGGTGCTGCAGCAGTCCGTGGATGATTGGCTCGCGGGTCAAGAGCCGTCGTTTGACCTTGTTTTGGCTGACCCGCCGTTTGCCGACGGCAACTGGGCGGCGCTTCTCGCAGGCCTGTCGAGCCGGCTTCGACCAGGCGCTCGGGTTTACCTGGAGTCGCCAATCGATCAGCAGTGGGTCTGGCCTGATTCGTTTTCGCTGCAGAAGGAAAGCCGGGTTGGGGAGGCAAGATTGCGGCTTCTTGGGTGGGCAGGGTCCGCTTAAGCCTTTAGAATTGCGGGTTTTCCGCCTTGCCGCCGATCATGACAAAAACCACAACGGCCATATATCCCGGCACCTTCGATCCGATAACGCACGGGCACACTGACCTGGTCATTCGTGCCAGCGGTCTTTTCGATAAGGTGGTCGTAGCCGTAGCCCAGAGCTCAGCCAAAGGGCCGTTGTTCGATCTGGAAGAGCGAATTTCCCTGGCTCAGGAAGTGATTGACGACCGACACCTCGATAACGTTGAAGTCGTCGGCTTTGCGACACTGCTGGCAGACTTTGTTCGGGAGCAGAAGGCCGGCATTCTGCTGCGAGGCCTGCGAGCGGTATCCGACTTTGAATACGAGTTTCAGCTGGCCAGTATGAATCGCCATCTGAATCCGGATATGGAAACGCTGTTTCTGACCCCATCTGAACAGTACAGCTTTATTTCCGCGTCGCTGGTCAAGGAAATTGCCAAGCTGGGTGGAGATGTCGGTGAATTTGTCCATCCCCTGGTGCACGGCCGGCTGAAGGAAAAATTTTCACAATAGGTTTGCCATGGCGCTGTATATAACCGATCAGTGCATCAACTGTGATGTCTGCGAGCCCGAATGCCCGAATGAGGCAATCTATATGGGCGTTGAAATCTACGAAATCGACCCGGCTAAATGCACGGAGTGTGTCGGCCATTTCGACGTACCCCAATGCCAGGAGGTCTGCCCGGTCGAGTGTATCCCCAGCGACCCAAATCACGTTGAAACCCGAGATCAGCTGCTGGTGAAGTATCACCATCTGATAAAAAACAAGGCCACCGCATGAAAATTCTGCCCACCAAAGCTTTTTTTGCCCTGTGCGCCCTGGCCCTTCTGGGTTCACTCCAGACCAATGCCGCCAGCTTCCAGCCCATCTGGTCACGCGATGGGATGGTGGCCAGCTCCGTGGGTCCCGCTGCTGCTGCTGGCGCCAGCGTTCTGGCCGCCGGCGGCAATGCCGTAGACGCAGCGGTAGCCAGCGGCTTTGCGGCTGCGGTCGCCCATCCGTTTAGCTCCGGCATCGGTGGCGGATTATTTGCGGTCACCCACATGGCTGACGGCAATCAGACCACCGCGCTGGATGCGCGCGAGGTTGCGCCCGCCAGCGCCGATCAGGCGTGGTACGCCGCTAACCAGCAGGCGATTCGGCGCGGCCCCTATGCGGTCGGCGTGCCGGGCTTTGTCCAGGGGCTGGAGGAGCTGCACCGTCGGTATGGGTCCAAGCCCTGGGCCGAGCTTGTACAGCCCGCCATCGATCTGGCAGAAAACGGGGTTCCCGCTGGCCACTGGCAGTACCGCATCATGCAGTACGCGTCCAAAACGCTAGGTGACTATCCGGAAACGGCTCGGATCTATCTCGACAACGGCAAAGCGCCCGAGATGGGTTGGAATATGATCCAGAAGGACTTGGCAACAACCCTGCGCCAGATTCAGAAAAAAGGCAGCGCGGCGATGACCGAGGGCGCTGTCCCGGCGGCGATCGAAAAAGCCACCAAACGCGCGGTGACCGCCAAGGATATGGCAGGTTACAAGGTGAAATGGCGCGAGCCGCTACGCGGCAGCTATCGGGGCTATGAAGTGGTCTCCATGCCGCCGCCGAGCTCCGGGGGCGTACTGCTGCTCAATATGCTCAACATGTTGGAGCAGCATGATCTGAAAAGTCTTGGCCATGGTTCCAGCACCTATGTTCATCTGCTCAGCGAGGTCATGAAGCTGGCTTATGCCGACCGGGCCCGGTATCTCGGAGACGCGGACTTCGACGATGTGCCGGTGCAAAAGCTGGTTTCGGAGGCGTATGCCAGCCAGCAGCTTGCTCGGATTTCCATGGATTCCGTGCTCGATATCAAGCCGTTTAACGCGTTGCCCAACGACGAAGGGACAACCCACATTTCGGTGATCGACGGCTACGGCAATGCGGTGGCCCTGACTCAGACAATCAACTCGGTGTTCGGCTCGCTGATCACCGTGCCGGGCACCGGCATTGTGCTGAATAACGAAATGGATGACTTCTCTGTTGCGCCCAATATCCCCAACGAGTGGGAGGCCGTTGGCTTCGACGCTAACCGGGTGGAGCCCGGCAAACGGCCGTTGTCCAGCATGACGCCGACACTGGTTTTTGAAGATGGCAAGGTGCGGATGGTTGTCGGGTCGCCCATGGGTACCACGATCATCTCGTCCGTAATGCAGGCACTGCTCAATCGGATTGATTTCGGCATGAACGCTCAGGCGGCGGTGCAGGCCAGCCGCGTTCACCACCAGTGGTACCCCGCCATGCTGATGCACGAGCCGGAGCTGGCGATGGACGTGCGCAAACGACTTATCGAAATAGGACATCAGCTTCGCGAGCGCTCGATCATGGGTGCCGTCCAGATCGCAGAATTCGACCCTCAGCGCTGTCTCTTCTTTGCTGGGGTTGACGGTCGACGGGACAGCGCCGCAGCGTCGGTCAATCAGACGGCGTCCGCCCAGCGCCAGACCGTCAGTTGTGCGGTGCCCGCCACAAGCCCGTAGGTTCCAACCGGCCCAGGCAATCGCGCGCTTGGCACTGATCTGAGTAGGGCGAATTGCGAGAAAAGCGGTATGCTAATCCGGTGGAAATCGGAGCGTGCTCATGGGCAAAGAATTCTCGGAGATCGACGAAAAAATCCAGCGTTGGCTTGGTCGGCAGAAAATGTTTTTTGTGGCCACCGCGCCGCTGGATGCTGGTGGGATGGTCAACTGCTCGCCCAAGGGTGGCGACACCTTCATCGTGCTGGGCCCAAAGCAGATTGCCTACCTTGACTACGGTGGCAGCGGCATTGAAACCGTCGCCCACATCAAGGAAAACGGCCGGATTGTTGTCATGTTCTGCGCGTTTGACGGCCCGCCAAAAATCTTTCGCTTTTACGGTGTCGGCGAGGTGATCGAACCTGGCGACGAAGAGTTCGACGGGCTCAAGGCGAAGTTTCCGCCGCACTGCACCTGCCGCAATATCATCCGCGTCAACGTGACTCGAATCGCGGACTCCTGCGGTTACGCGGTCCCGTTGTATGAGCATACCGGCGAACGCACCGCCATGGAGACCTGGGTCGAGAGTAAGACCGAAGAGGAGATGCAGGCCTATCGGGCTAAAAACAACGCGGAGAGTCTCGACGGTCTCCCCGGTCTCAAAGCGCGTTAACGCGTCTGGCGCTGCGTTAACTTCGACCCAAAGCCCGTTTTAAGATGGTGCGATAAACGCTAGTTCGCGCGAGGCACGGACGTTCCGAGGCCGAAGGTTACCTGGTCTATCGCGCGAAGCAGCTCAATCTGCGTGACCGGCTTAATCAGTACGGAGATGTCCGAAGCTCGCTGGAGGTCGCCTTCCGCCGCTTCGTAGGCATAGCCGGAAATCATGATCACCGGCATCGCCGGCTTCAGTTTCCTGATCTCTTCAACCACCTCATAACCCTGCAGGGTTCCGGGCATCATGAGATCCGTAATCAGCAGATCAAACCGCTGCGATAACCGAAAAATTTCCAGCGCCCGGTCCCCGTTGGCCGCCTGGCGAACGCTGTGCCCGACCTTTTCGAGCATCCGCGTCATCGTGGTCATGACAGCCTCGTCGTCTTCGACCAGCAGGATTCGGAGGCTGCGTCTCGATGAGGTTCCGAAGCTGTGTGAGCCGTCTCCGCTTACCCGCTTGATCTCCTCAGCATAGACCGGCAGCACAATCTTGAATGTTGTTCCGATTCCCACGTCAGAGTGCACGGTGACAGTCCCTCCGGTCTGCTCGACAAATCCCTGGACCATCGAGAGTCCGAGGCCAGTGCCTTTACCCGCGGGCTTCGTCGAATAGAACGGTTCAAACACATTCTCCAGCTTTTCTGGCGCTATGCCTTCGCCCGAGTCGGCAACTGAGATGGCGATATAGCCGGTGAGGTTCCCATTCTTGCGGATCGGCTCGAAAGCCAGGCCGTCGAGTGGCACGGACTCCGCCGAAATTGTCAGCTTTCCCCCTTTCGGCATCGCGTCGCGGGCATTCAGGATCAGATTGACGAGGGCGTTTTGCAGGGAGCTTCGATCGGCTAGGACCTTCGGCAGGTCGCTTTCCAAGAGCGACTCGATCTCGATGTTGCTCTCAATGGTTCGCTTCATCCAGTTTTCGGTTTCCTGGATGAGGCTCGTCACGTCGATCGAGGTGGGCTCAAGTTTGGCTCGCCGCGCATAGGCCAGCATATTCGCCGCGAGCTCAGCCCCTCGCGTTGTCGCCGTCATCGCGGAATCGACGCAGTCAAACGGCTCACGATCGTCGGTCATCTGCGCGATGTAGTCGCGGAGAAGCTCAAGGTTGCCCTGGATGACGGCCAGCAGGTTGTTGAAATCGTGGGCGACGCCGCCGGTCAGATTCCCGATGGTCTCCGCCTTCTGAGCGCGAAGCGCAATTTCCTTCGCTTCAACCAGGGCCGCCTCCTTGCGACGGGTTTCGGTGAGATCGATGTTGGTGCCGACCGCCTTAAGCGGTTTGCCAGACGGATCTCTTAGGATCACAGCATTTCCCTGAATGATCCGTTCGCCGCCCCCCGGCAGAAAGATGCGATATTCGCCCTGATACTCGGCCTGGGTTTCCATCGCTTCCCTGAAACGGTCGGCCATTTTGCGGCGCTCAGCCGGGTCCATATTCTTGAGCCAATCCTCTGGTCGTACGGGGAGCTCCTCCCGCGTCATGCCATGAAGCTCACACGACCGGTCGTCCCAATAAAGCTCGTGTTTCTCCAGGTCCCACGTCCAGATTCCAAAGCCCGCGGCCCGCTGGGCCAGCTCGAGGTTGGCGTGAAGATCCTCTAGCTGACGACGGGCCTGCCGCTCCGTCGAAATATCCACCATGAAACCAACGATCGCCGTTGGCTTTGCGTTGGTGTCCATGACCGCCGCCGCCTCGACGCGGCAATAACACTCGTCACCGTTCAGTTTCTGCAGCCTTACAACCGACCGGTAGGGCGCGCCATCGTTAAGAACCGCATTGATTTTGGTTTTTTCGCGAGCCCGGTCGTCTGGATGGATGAGGCCGAGGTAACCGTCGGGAGGCGGCGAAAAAGTGGCTCGATCGGTGCTGATCAGTTGGAGCAGCCGCTCGCTGCAGGTGAATGACGGCTGCTCAAAATCCCAGCACCAGGTGCCGAGCTGCCCGTCGAGCAAGGTGACATCCCGCTCAAGGATGCTCGTCCAGAAAGCTGGCGGTGCATTGCTAGCTCGCTTATCGGCCAACGGTTTGCGCCCACAGGCATTGACGCGGAATTCCGTCGACAACGTCCCCCGTCATTCGACGCCGATCGAACGCTTTGTCAGCGTGAGTAAGGATCGGGCAGTCGCGCGCTGCAAAAGCGCGGCTTGCCCGCTGCCGCTCGCTGAATCCTGACTGTCGCGTCTGCGTCTTCGTGTTCTTAACGATCCTGCGTTGTATGTTGTCCCCGCAGCCCGGACGGGACCCGACTGCCGCTCCAGCATAGCCTGCCCATCCCGACGGTAAAAGCGTCAACCTGTGTCGCGGCTTTTCTCAATCGAGAGCTCGACGCAGAAACAAGCGCGCAAATTTCCATTTGCGCGTGACCGTTGCGCGGGAGACCTCCAGCACATCCGCTGTCTCCGATTCACTCAGGCCAGAGAAAAACCGCAGCTCCGTAACGTCAGCCGCGAGAGGGTCTCGCAGGGCCAGTTTGCCGATCGCCTGGTCGAGGTCCAGCAGGTCGAGAGGCGCGTCGCCCGCGGGTCCCGCCAGGCTGAGACTCACCTGTTGACCGCGGCGCTTGGCGGCGCCGCGTTCACGGGCCAGGTCAACGCAGGTGGCGCGAATCATCTTGGCAACAAGCCGGACCAGATGCGGCTGGGAGTCCGGTCGGTTCATCAGCTTCAGCAGGCGGATACTGGCTTCGTTTGCCAGGTCGCGTGATTCCAGCGATAGCTGCCTGCCACTGCGGTTGAGCTGCTGGCGTGCCAGGCTCATCATCAGGGGCGCCAGCGATTGGAAGAGGGCGTCGCGAACCGATTCGTCGCCGGAAGCCCAGCGCGAGATCAGGTCAACGAGTTGTTTGGGGTCATCGGATGCGGTCACGGTACTATGAAGATTCCATGTCTGACGATCGCCAACAATCCGTTGCCAGCGGCACCGACAGCATAGCGCATCACGTTTCGGAGCTGCTCCCCCTGCCGGTTGATCAGCGGGACCGGTATCTTGGCGCGCTCGATGACGCTACGGCCGAAGAATTGCGGGAACTGCTGGCGTTTGAGTCCAGTGCGGTTGACCTCAGCGAGCTCGCGGGCATCACGGTTGCACAGGAGCTGATGCGTCGGGAGGTGCCGCCGCAGCTCGGCCGTTGGCGGGTCCAGCGGCCGTTGGGACAGGGCGGCATGGGTTCGGTGTATCTCGTGACTCGTGAGGAGCTCGGCATCGTCCACGAGGGTGCCGCCAAGCTGGGTCACAGCCAGATCCAGTCGGCGGCTGCGCTGGCTGCAATTCAGCGGGAGGCAGGAGCGCTGAGTGTCCTGCAGCATGGCAATATTGCCCGGCTGCTCGACTTCGGTGCTGACGAGCGTGGCCTGCCGTTTGTGGTGTCAGAGTATGTAGAGGGCACAGCCCTGCTGACCTATCTCAACGGCCATCGGCTCGACAGAAATCGGCGGATCGAGCTTTTCGACCAGCTGCTAGATGCCGTGATCGCTGCGCACGCTAACCTCGTGCTGCATCTCGATCTAAAGCCCGACAATGTGCTGGTGACCGCTTCCGGCCAGGTGAAACTCATTGACTTTGGCCTGTCGGGGCTCGGCGGTGAGAAACCGGCCGGCTTCACCCAGGCTTTTGCCAGCCCGGAGCAGCTCGCTGGCCAGCCGGTCACCGTGGCGGCGGATATCTTCGCCCTGGGCAAAATTCTTGAGCTGATCGTCAGCTCCGAGCCGTCGGTGGGCGGCGCTGAGCTTGCGGCCATCGTGAAGATGGCAACACACGACGACCCTGCGGAACGCTACCCTTCCGCGCTTGCCCTGAAGCTCGACATTCAGGCGCTTCAGTCTCGGCGCCCGGTAACGCCGCTGGCGCAGCGCCGGCTCTATCGATGGTCCCGGTTTCTCCGCCGGCAGTGGCTGCCGACAAGTCTGTCTGTGCTCGTAGTTGCTGTTCTGGTCACCGGCCTGCTGAGCGTTTACCGCCAAAATCAGGCGATCGAACAGGAGCGTGATCGGGCGCTCGAGCTGCTCGCCAGCGAGCGGGCAACCTCGAGCTTCGTGACCCAAAGCCTGCGCGAGGCGAGCGTGTTTGCCGGTGGGGATGGACAAATGACGGTCGCTGAGCTGATGCACAGCATGCTGAAAAACCTTCCGGCGGAGGAGGACATGTCGCCGCGATCCAAGTCCTGGCTGGCCAGCGATCTGGCCGCCGTTTTTACCGGCCTCGGCGAGATGGATGCAGCGCTAGCGGCCAGCGAGATGGCCGTCGCGGCGGCGGAACGCAGCGAAGAGTTGGAAGACGATATCGCCCACTGGACACAGCGAGCCCTGACCGCTGGGGTCGCCCATCGTTACGAGCTGGCGCTGGAGGCTGCGGAAACCGCCCGCTCGCTGGCGCTCTCGGTGAATCATTGGCGACTGCCCTGGACCTATCTCGCCACCATGCAGACGCTGGTGGCCATGAAACGCTGGTCAGAAGTGGTCGAGCTGTTCGATGTGATTCAAGCGCTCCCCACCGACCGACAAAGCGTCCGGGGAAACATTCACTACATGCGCGGAATTGCGCTGACCGGGCTCGAGCGGTTCGACGAGGCAGCAGCGGATTTTGCCGCTGCCGGGGACATCTACGGAGAAGTATTCGGGGCAGACTCAGCGCCGATTGCTGACGTCCAGTTCCGTGATTACCAGCGGCTGATTCAGCAGGGGGAGTTGGAGCAGGCCAGCCGGCGAACCGCGGCGCTGGTCAAGTTTTTCGCCGATTCTTACGGTCCGGCGCATTACCGAAGCGTGCTGCTCGCCGCTGAGCAATCCTGGCTGGCTCACCTCAGCGAGGATGACGCAGCCGCGAGTGCGCTCGCCGAGCAGGTCACTCAGCTGCGCTCGCTCCTGGGAGACACTTCCCCGGTGCTGGCCATTCACCTGATCCGTCTGACCCAATTGAGGACACGGGGCAGCGCGCGGGACCAGCGGACGGCGACAAATTTGCTGGACGAGGCTGACCGGCGCCTTGCCGTACTGCCTCCGGACAACATCGACCGCCTGAACAGCCTGCTGACCCGGGCTGAGCTCGAGCTGATCGGGGTCAGCAAAGGCCAGGCGGCGGAGCCGCCCGCTGCTCTCGACAGTCTGCTCAGTCATGCAGCTGGCCTCAGCACCTTGCGCCTTCGCTATCTGCTGTTTCAGGCTCAGCTGCTCGAAGACAGTGACTACCTTGCTGAAGGCCATCAGCTCTGCCGATCGGCCCAGGCGATTCTGGCTCAGGCTGATGGCCGGTGGCAGCCGCTGCGAGCGCTGAGTCCGGCCGCCGGGCGGGCGCTGACCGATTGGGTCGAGGCCTGCTCCCCAAAAAAGGTGACGCAAACGCCGACGTTTTAACGATAGTAAGGAAAACAGCATCATCCGGGAGAGGCAGTTTGCTAGTTAGAAACCTGATGTCAGTTTGGATAGCGCTATCGCTCAGCGTGGGTTTGAACCCCTCAATCGCTGGAGATTCGCCGCAGTTCTCCGTGGTCACCGAAGTCATCGTTAGCTCCGGCGACCCGTCTCCCGACGGTAACGGCGTATTCGGAGATCAGTTTACGCCGCCGGTGCTGAACAACAGTGGTCAGGCTCTGTTTGTTGCCAGCTTGCTCGCGACCACCAACCCAGATCCGATCGATGATCTTGGCCTCTTCCGCGCCAGCTCGGGCGCGGTGAACGCCATGGCCCGCGGTGGCGATCCCTCGGCCGCTGGCAATCTTCTGGATCTGGATGTCCTGCGGGTGGCGGGCCAGCTTACGCGTCGTCAGCTGCTGGGGATTGACCAGGCTGGGGAGGTGGCTTTTCTCGCTTCCGACAGCGACAACCAGGACGCCATCTACCGTAGCGACGGACAAGCTGTCAGTACGGTAGTGCAGCAAGGTGAGGACCTGCCCTTCGGCGACAATCTGCGGATCGGCGCTGCGGTGCTGGGCTTTTTGATGAATGATGTCGGCCAGCTTGCCTACCTGCTGGACAGCGACACGCAGAACCTTTTGGTGCGCAGCGACGGTCTGGTCACCGAGGCCGTGTTCGGAACGGGACAGGCGCTGCCTGGGGCCAATACGCTGGTCGCACTGCGGGCTTTCGGTATGAACAACGGCGGCGAGGTGATTGCGCGGCTCAATGTGGCGAATGATGCCTTCGGCCATTTTGTCGGTGACCCGTCAAATATCCGATTGATTAACCAGACCGGCGCGGCAGCCCCGGACGGTCTCGGTACCTTTATCGTGGATCCGCGTCTTCCCGCGGCGATCAACGACAGCTCTGCGGTAGCGCTGGTCGGGGGCGTCGACGACGTCACGACCGATTATGTTGGTGTCTATCTGGATGAAGGTACCGGGCTGACGGAGCTAACCCGAACAGGCACCGGCACCGTAGGGGGCACTCTGCTGGCTGTGGCGTCAGGCCTCCAGCTCAACGACCGCGGCGACTTGCTCTATGCGATTCTGTCCTCCGACAACAACCGAATTCAGCGCCTGGTCATGCGTCGAGACGGCGCTGTGCTGTCGGTTGCCAGTGAAGGCGATCTGGTTATCCCGGCGGAAGGCGGGCTGATCAATAGCTTTAACGGCTATAGCCTGAATGACGCCGGCCAGGTGCTGATCTCTGCCACGGTGGTCCGGCCCGGGCTGCCGCAGGCTCTCGGCCTCTATCTTTTTGACCCGCAGGCTGGACTGACCGAAGTGGTCAGAGTCGGTCAGTCGCTGGCAGGGGGCACCATCACCGCGCTGGGCGCCGCACTGCCGCTTTGGCCACTGGAGGCGAACACGATCGGCAATGCACAAAACGGTCTCAATGATGCTGGACAGGTGGCATTCTCGTATACGCTGGACAGCGGCGAAAACGGGGTGGCGTTGTCAACGGTCAGCATCGAGCTGCTCGATATGCTGTTCAAAGACAGTTTTGAGGCGCTGATGCCCTAGTGGGCCGCGCGGCTCACTGACTCCACACGGCTCTTGCGCAGCGCGTGATGGCAGCGATGCTCAGCTCAACGTCTTGGTCCGCAGTGGCCCAGCAGCAAACGCTGATCCGCATCGCGGTCTGACCCTGCCAAACGGTGCTGCCGCACCAGCACGTCCCGTCCTGCTGCACGGCTTTCACGACCGTCAGCGTTTGCTCGCTGCTGCCGAAGCTCACCAGCACCTGGTTGAACTCAACTTCATTTAGAATCTCGAAACCGGCGTCTGTAAGTCCCGTGGCGAAACGACTGGCGTGACGGCACATGTCCTCGACCATCTGCACAAGTCCAGATCGACCTAGCGATCTTAGCGCCGCCCACACCTCAACGCCGCGGGCCCGGCGCGACAGCTCGGGCGTGAAGTCAGAGGGGTTTCTTTCCGTTGATGTTGTCGGCAGGTAGTCAGCCGTGATGGCCATCGCCCGCTGCAGCGGCTTCGGATCACGAACCAGGGCCAGCCCACAATCATAGGGAACGTTGAGCATCTTGTGACAGTCGGTGGCCCAGGAATCGGCGTCGGCAAGCCCAGGGCACAGGCCCTGGAGCGACGGCACTGCGCCGACCCAAAGTCCAAAGGCTGCGTCGACATGCACCCAGGCGCCGGCCGGCTGAACGGCGGCGCAGATGTCGCCGATCGGGTCGAACGCGCCGGTGTTGACGTTCCCGGCCTGCGTGCAGACGATCGTCGGGCCGGTGATTTTCGGTAGGCGGTCAGCTCGCATCCGGCCTTGGTCATCAACCGCCACACGAACCACCCGATTGCGACCCAGGCCAAGCATGCCCAGCGATTTCAGCATCGACGGATGAGCTTCTTCTCCGGCAAGCACCGTGATCTCTGGCGCGCCGCAGAGGCCGTCAGCTTCAACATCCCAGCCCGCTTGGGTCAGCACCTGGTTTCGGGCTGCGGCCAAGGCCGTGAAGTTTGCCACCGTCGCACCCGTCACCAGCGCGCCACCGCAGTCCGGAGCAAAGTCGAGCAGCTCCAACACCCAGTTCAGCGCAACCTGCTCAAGAATCGCGGGACCCGGCGTCACGTTGTGAAGGGCGGCGTTCTGATCCCAAGCTGTCGCAAGCCAGCTGGCGGCCACCGTCGCCGGTAGAGCACCGCCGATCACAAACCCAAAAAACCGTGGTCCGGTCATGCATACCGTCGCCGGCGAGACAATGTCGTCCAGCAGGGCGAGCACCGTCTCTGGCTCAGCAGGCTCCTCCGGCAGCGCCTCGTCCAGGGCCGCCAAGGCGTGGACCGCCTCCGGCGATGGGGCGACGGAGCGATCACGGTTGTCTTTTAGGTAGTCAGCAGCCCGATGTGCCGTCTCCTGCAGCAGTTTTTCCATCTCGGTGCACTCCTGAATCAGCGCCAGTTTAGCGCTGACGGCCGGCGAGAACAGGCCCAGAGATTGGTAGCAACACGCGAAAACTGATCAGCTGAGGACGGAGTCCCCAGCTGCGGAAGTACGCGACATAGGATGCTGTAGCGCGCCTTAGGGTGGCCTGCCTAACGTTTCAGGAAGCAGGCTTCGGCTTCAGGTGCCGATCGAAAAAGTCCATCATCAGACGGGTGCGATGGGTGTTGATGGCGGGGTCCCGAAAGCCATGCGTCTCGTTGGGATACAGCATGGTTTCAAACGATTTGCCCCCGACCTGCAGCGCCCGAAGCAGCGCGGTTGAGTGGTTCAGCAGCACGTTGTCGTCAGCCATGCCGTGGATCAGAAGCAGCGGATCATCGAGCTGGTCGACATAGCTCAACACGTTGGATTTTGCATAGCCATCGGGATTGTCAGCGGGCGTCGCCATATAGCGCTCGGTGTAGTGGGTGTCGTAGAGCGCCCAGTCTGTCACGGGTGCCCCCGATATGCCGGCTGCCCATACCCCGGGTTCTTGCATCAATGTCATCAGTGTCATGTAGCCCCCATAAGACCAGCCGTAGATGCCCACGCGGTCAGCGTCGACGTAGTCGAGCTGCTTGAGAAACTCCGCGCCCGCTTTCTGATCGGCCACCTCAACGAGCGACATCTGGCGGTGGATGGGAAACTCAAAGGCGGTACCGCGATTGGCACTGCCGCGATTGTCGATGCTGAACACCACGTAGCCCTGCTGCTGCAGGTACTGGTGAAACACAAAATCACGGCCCCACTGATTGTTCACCACCTGTGCATGCGGACCGCCGTAAACATAAACGATGGCCGGATAGGTTCGGTCGGGATCAAAATCGGCTGGCTTGAGGAGCGAATAGTTGAGCGTTTGGCCGTCGCTGGCTTCCAGCGACCCGAACTCGGGCACCGAGTGTGCGTCGACAAAAGCGTGGTAGGGGTGTCCCGCCGCAAGGGCATTCTCCGCCAGCCAGGTCAGCCGATCACCGCTGGGATTGTGCACGCTGACCTGCGGCGGCTGGCTGCGGCTGGAGAAATTGTCAATGAATGCGCCGCTGTCGCTCACCACGGTCTCGTGCCAACCTTCTCCGGTGGTGACCCGTCGTACTTCCGGGATCGGCGTTGATGAGGCATCGGAGGTCAGGTTCACCTCAAACAAGTGTTTCTCGAGCACCCCGTCTTTGAAGCCATCAAACAGCACGCGGTTGCGCGACTCGTTGACGGCCTTGATCTCGCTGACAGCCCAGCTGCCGCTGGTCAGCTGACCCAGCATTTCGCCATTCATAGCGAAGCGGTAGATGTGCTGAAAACCGCTACGCTCAGAGGTCCAAAGAAACTGGTCCGGCGTCTCATCGAGAAAGGTGAGGTTGTGATGCAGATTGAGCCAGACGTCGGATTTTTCAGTGAGTATGGTTCGAGAGGCGCCGTCGGCCAGATTCACCTCCATCAGATCCAGAGTTTTCTGGTCGCGGCTCTGCCGCTGCACGAGCAGCCGCCCTTCGGGCGACCAGTTGACGCGCGCCAGATAAATGTCCGCTTGGGAACCGAGATCTGCCCAGGTCACCTGGCCGGACGTCACGTCGACGATACCCAGTCGAATCGTGACGTTTTTCTGCCCGGCAAACGGGTAACGCTCGTTAGTGACCCGGAAACTGTCGTCGAAAATCTGGTAGCGGCTCGCCATCTCAACCGGGCTTTCGTCGATCTGCGTGAAAGCGATAAAGCGATCGTCGGGCGACCACCAGTACCCCGTATCCCGGTCCATCTCTTCCATGGCGATGAACTCGGCCATCGCGTTGCGAACCGGTCCCTCACCATCACGTGTCAGCGGCCGTACCCCGCTCCCGTCAGCGTTCACCACCCAGAGATCCTGGTCACGGACAAACGACACCAGGCTGCCACTGGGAGACACCTTAGGGTCGGTTTCGAAGGCTTCGCTGCGAGTCAGCCGGCTAACCGCCTGATCCGCTAGCCGATACAGGTATAGATCCCCACCGAGCGGGAACAGCAGCTGCTGCCCGTCGGGCGCCCAAAAATACTCGACGATGCCTTTGCCGCGAATCCGCATTCGCTCCCGACGCGCCTTCTCCACCTCGTCGAGCTGTTCGCCGCCCGGCGTCAGCGCGGTCGAATCGACCAATAGCTGGTGGCGGCCATCAGCCAGGTGGTACTCCCACAGGTCCTGCTGTCGGGCGTCTTCCGCTTTGCCCTTCAGATAGCTGACGCGCTCACCGTCTGGGGAGAACTTCAGCGCCACCGGCGCGGTGCCGGACAGATCAGGACTCGCAAAAAGCCGCTCGATGGTTAGCGAATCAGCGCGCACGGTGGCGGTGGCCGACAGCAGCAGGGCTGGCAGCAGTCCGGTAGAAAGTCTTTTCATAGCGTGTCTCCGCGAGGCGGAAGCGGTGTTTGTAAGTAGGGTGAGAGCGGTGCGGTGGCATGAATAACCAGACAGCACTGAGCGGCAGAGGCCGCCAAAGAACGGGCCGCTGCGAAGGCGGCGGCCCGGTAGAATTAGTCGTTCAGCGTTTGGATGTACGCGTAGACGTCTTTCATGGCCTGATCGTCGGGAAGGGTCATAGACATCGGTCGCATCTGGGCCCCATAGATGTCCTGGGGATTGGTGCCACGGATGCCGGCCTTGAAGTTGTTCAGCTGGCGAACGAAATACCACTCCTGCAGGCCGGTCAGGTTGGGCGCGCTCAGCGCATCCATACCCTTACCGTTGGGGCCGTGACAAGCCACGCAGGTGGCGTACAGGGCTTTACCCTTCTCGGCGTCACCAGCGGCAATCGCGGTGGAGCTGAGCAGCGTGGCGGCAACTAAAATCAGTGTTTTCATGGATTTGTCTCGAGAAACCGTTTTTTGACGTCAGCGTAACTTACCAAATTTGGATGAAAAATTCGTGATTTGTCGAAGAAAACGCCACCCGCCCGAAGCCTTGGGGGCTAGGAGTTGGAAAACCGGCCGACGATGACCGAAATATTGTCCGTGCCGCCGTCGCTGTTGGCCTGGGAGATCAGTTCACGACAGGCTTCTTTCGCCGTTTTTGCCGCGGCGATGGTGGTCGTGATTGCTGCATCGCTGACGTGTTTGGTCAGCCCATCGCTGCACAGCAGGATCGCATCGCCGGCCGTCAGCTGAATTTCCACCCGTTCTGGTCGGATGTCCCGGCTGCTCGTGATCACGTTCCACAGCTGATGGGCCATCGGCGAGTTTTCGGCCTCGTCCTTCGACATCACGCCTTCGTCGACGAAGCGCTGGGCTACAGTGTGATCATTGGTCAGCCTCGTGAGCTCGCCGTTGTGCAGGCGGTAGCAGCGGCTGTCGCCGACGTGCACCACAAAGAGCCGCGGCCAGTCGCAGCAGGCCATCGTAAGCGTAGTCCCCATGGTCGTCAGCTCGGGCTGGGCCTCCACCGCCTCCCGGACAGCCTCGTGAGCCGCCTCCACCATCGCATCGAGTTGATCAAAATAGTGACTCGGCTTAAGCCCACCGCCCAACGCGTTGGCAATGGCGCCGACAACCAGCTCCGCTGCGCGGTCGCCAGCCGCCTCTCCGCCCATGCCGTCGGCCACGGCGAGCAGCGCAACATCACTGGCCTTCGCCTGGCGCACCAGAATTCGGTCCTGATTGACCGAACGTTTCTGGCCCTGGTGGGTGGCACCAAAAAAATCGATTTGGGTGGTCATGCGGTGGTGTCGGAGTCTTATGAGCTACCGTCCAAGGATACCAGTAAGTGCCCCGGGGAAAAACGCAGTTTTGCCAGGCGCTGGAGAGACTTTTGACACGGCGACGGGGTTTTGTGTGCCCGCTGTCAGGCACCAGGCACTTAGACTCGTGATTTGGGCGCTGCTCACGGGCTTTTGGTCGTGCGTCCGGGAGCCTAGCGGGCAGGTACCGGTCGACGATAAAAATGCAGTAAAGTGACGTACGCAGTCCGCGCGCACCCACCCCTGAATCGGAATCTCATTGGCTACAGTTAATACCGAAAACGGTTTTGCAGGACACGCCGGCAAGGCACTCAGATGGTCCATGGGTCTCCTGTTTCTGGTGTCGTTTTTCAACTACATGGACCGCTACATGCTGGCGGTGCTGCTCCCGTCGATCAAAGAAGAGCTGTCGCTGAGTGATGCACAGCTCGGGATCATCTCCGGTTTTGCCTTCACGCTGTTTTACGCCACGCTTGGCGTTCCCATCGCGCGGCTGGCCGACCGCTTTTCGCGGCGCAACATTATCTCGATTGCGCTGGCCGTCTGGAGCGTGATGACCGCGATCTGCGGACTGGCGCAGAGCTTTATTCAGCTGGCGCTGGCTCGCGTGCTTGTCGGCGTTGGTGAGGCGGGCGCGACGCCGCCCTCCCATTCGCTGATCGCCGACTATTATCCGGTTGCCAAGCGAGGCAAGGGTATTGCCATCTACAGCCTGGGTGCGCCGGTCGGTATTCTCGTGGGCTTCATTGCCGGGAGCTGGCTGGCGGAGAACTACAGCTGGCGAATCGCCCTGTACGGCGTGGGTATTCCGGGACTGCTGCTGGCGTTTATGGTCTGGCGGTTTCTCTTTGAGGCTCCGCGGGGAGCGTCTGAGCAGGTTTCGAGCACAGAAAAGACGCAGATCAGCCTCAAAGAGGCGAGCGCGATTCTGCTTCGTTCCAAATCATTTGTGATGTTCTCGGTGGGTACCGGGCTATATACCGTGGTCTGGCTCGGCGCGGTGCAGTGGCTGCCCTCTTACTTCACGCGTTCGTTTGACATGAGCCTGACGCAGGTAGGATTCTGGCTGGCGCTGGTACTGGGTTTCTCGCAGATCTTTGGCATGCTTGCCAGCGGCTGGGTGACCGATTCGCTGGTGACCCGCAGCGTCCGTTTCTACGCGCTGATTCCGGCGATTGCCATCGGTATTTCCATTCCGATTTTCGCCGCCGTATTCATGACCAAAAATCCCTGGCTTGGCCTTGCGCTCCTTTTTCCGACCTTCATGATCAGTGTCATGCAGGGGCCCGCCACGTTCGCCGGGATCCAGGGGCTGGTACCGCCCTCCATGCGCGCCATGGCGGCGGCGGTACTGCTGCTGATCACCAACCTGATCGGCGGGGGCCTGGGCCCGCCGCTGGTGGGCCTGGTCAGCGACCGGCTCACCGAACAGTATGGTGACGAGGGTCTGAGGCTGTCGCTGCTGGTCATTGCCTGTGGCTTCAGTGCCCTTTCTGCCATCGTGTATTTTATCGGCAGCTTCTATGTCAAAAAGGAGTTTCGCTCCGCCACCTGATATGCATGGAGAGTCAGGTAATTCCAGCGACACGTTTCACCTGACGTCGACCCAGCGGGCCCAGCTGCGGGCGACCGGTGAGGCTTTCTCCAGTGCACGGACGCTTCCGTCCTGGGCGTTCACCGACGATTCCCTGTTTACGCTGGAGCTTCGTGACCTCCTCTCCCAGGGTTGGTTTTGTGTTGGTCATCAGAGCGACTTTGCGCCAGGGGAAGTGAGGCGCGTGGACCTTGGCGATCACTCGGTGCTGCTGAGCCGCGCCCGCGACGGAGCGCTGCGCGCCTTCCGGAACGTTTGTCGTCACCGCGGCACCCGCTTGCTAAGCGAGTCGAGTAGCTGTGGCCATCTGCTGGTGTGCCCCTACCACGGCTGGTCTTACGAGCTGGACGGCACGCTGCGGGCGGCGCCCGGGATGGAGGCGGTGAGTGGCTTTGATCGTAGCGACCACCCACTGACCGCCGTTGAGCTGGATTGCTGGAACGGGCTGGTGTTTATCAAGCTCGGCGGGACCGCGTTGAGCCTCGATGAGACATTCGGCGACTTCCCGGCGCTGGGCCCAGACATCGCCAGCCTCAGCATCGCAGGCCGGGAGCAGTACCAGGTCAGCGCCAACTGGAAACTGCTGGGCGACAACTTTAACGAGTGCTATCACTGCGCCGGCGTCCATCGCCGGCTGCATCAGCTGACCGGGCCGGCGTCGGGCACCAGTCGGCAGGCTCGCGGCGCAGCCTTTACGGGCGGGCCGATGATGCTGCGTCCCGGCCACAACACGATGTGCAGCAGCGGGAGTACGGCGCGTCCGCCGCTGGCCGGCTGGCCCCCTAACGATACTGGGCTGGTGCACTACTATCATCTGTTTCCCAACGCGTTTCTGAGCCTGGTCCCGGACTATGTGATGCTGCACCTGCTGTCGCCCCTCAGCGTCGATCGAGTGGCCGTTGAGACCCTGTGGCTGTTTCAGGCTGACGAGATGCAATCCGCGGGCTTCGACGCGTCCGAAGTCATCAGCTTCTGGGACGAGACCAATCGGCAGGACTGGGCGCTGTGTGAGACGGCACAGCTGGGACACCGGGACGGCAGTTTCGACGGCGGCTGTTACCACCCGGCGGAGAAATGTGTGCACGATTTTGATCGCTGGTACGCCGGCTGGCTGGCCTCGCGGTAGTCGCTCAATCTTGTTTCATGTTGTTTCGCTCTCGATGGCTTCGGGAAAATATTCGTTTTATCCTTAAGTTCTGACGTTCCTCGTCGATGTTTAGGGCTGGAATGAGATCGCCGGAAAACGACTTGTCACAGCCCAAGCCCACCTCGCGCCAACCCGTTGAGCCCGGAACGGTTCACGTGCTGCTGGTCGATGACAGCGAGGATGACTATCGACTGACCCGCGAGTGGCTGGCCGCTGTGCCGGGCACCCAGTATCGGATTCATTGGGCTCGAGAGTTCAACGAGGGCCTGACGGCCTATGCTACCGGCGCTCACGATGTCTGCCTGGTCAACGATCGCCTGGACGAAGCGGAGGGGCTTGACTGGATTACCCAGCGGGACCTGAGCGCGTGCGACATCCCGGTTCTCATGCTGGCTGATAGCGGCACTCGCGCGACCGATCTCAAGGCGATGCAAAGCGGCGTTTCGGACTATCTTGAAAAGGATCTGCTCAGCGGGCCCCTGCTCGAGCGCGCCATCCGCTACAGCCTGGAAAAGCACCGGCTGGTGAAGCGGCTCAACAGCCTGTCAAAAACCGACACGCTGACGGGCATAGCCAATCGTCTGAGTTTTCAGGAGATGCTGGCGGCGGGCATATCCAGCGCTGCCAGACACAACCGGAAGCTTGCGCTGCTGTACATCGACCTGGACAAATTCAAAGAGGTAAACGACTCGCTCGGCCACGGGTTTGGTGATCAGGTGCTGTATCAGGTTGCGCGGCGCCTCGCTGAAGTGATTCGCACCGAGGATCTGGTGGCGCGCCTGGGTGGTGACGAGTTTGCACTGCTGCTGAACGACATCGTGGACCCGATGTCGGCGTCCGCTGTGGCGGAGAAGGTCTTGCGGGCGCTGAGCGCGCCTTTCGAGTACCAGGGCAATCAGGTGACCGTGAGCGCGTCGCTGGGCATCGCCATCGGTGACGGCCGCATGTCGGCCAGCCGGACGTTCGAAGCCGCTGATATGGCCATGTATGAAGCCAAGAAGCGTGGGCGCAATCAGTACTGCTACTTCGACGGCAACATGCAGGCGGAGGCGGCCCGGCGCGCGCAGATCGAATCGGATCTGCGTCTGGCCATCAGCCGCGGTCAGCTGCGGCTCCATTACCAGCCGCAGGTGGACGCCGCCAACGGTACGGTGCAGGCCATCGAGGCGCTGGTGCGCTGGAACCATCCGGCTCTGGGCTTCCTGCCCCCGGCCGAATTTATTCCGCTGGCCGAATCGACCCAGATGATCTGCCGTATCGGGGACTGGGTGCTGGCCGAAGGCTGTCGACAGCTCGCCCAGTGGCAGAAGGTCAGACCCGGGCTGCGGCTGGCCGTGAACATCTCGCCTCGCCACCTGGAAAACAAATGGTTCCTGGATGGCGTCAAGCAGATTATCACCGACAGCGGCGTGGATCCGTCCAGCATCGAGCTCGAAATCACCGAGACCACCGTGATGGAAAATCCTGAGGAGGTGGTTCGCAAGCTCCAGGAGCTCAACCGGTTCGGCGTCCGGTTTGCCATCGACGATTTTGGGACCGGCTATTCGTCGCTGGCCAATCTGCGCCAGCTGCCGGTCAGGGTTCTCAAACTTGACCGATCATTTATCTGGGGAATCGGCGTCAACCCTGACGACGAGACGATTATCGTGGCCACGATTGGCATCGCGGCGAGCATGGGTCTGGAGCTCGTGGCTGAGGGCGTGGAAACCGAGCAGCAGGCCAAGTTCCTGCGCGACAACCACTGTGTCAATCACCAGGGGTATCTCTACTTCAAGCCGCTGGACGCGGGCCAGATTCAAAAAGGCCTGCTGGCGATCAGTCCTGCGGCCAACCAGGATCGGTGGCCAGCGCTCAAGGCCGGATCCAGCTTTACCTGCTGAGCTCACCACCCTCAGGGTCCACCGGTCTCAGGCCGCCGCAGCAGCTCAACCACTGGGCGCAATCGCCTGCCAATTCATTACCCGACACCTCAGGATAAGGCTCGACTTCGTATGCGAGGATGGTGCTGTGTCATTGATTCGATGGTCGAGCGCTAATCCAGCGGCGCTCGCGGCGGCTGGCGTGCTGGCCCTGCTGTTTGGCGCGCTGGCGGTCTGGTCTCTGCCCATCCAGATGCTGCCCAATCTGGAATACCCTCAGATCAACATCAACACGGGCTGGCGCTCGGCGGCGCCGCAGGAGGTGGAGGCCAGCATCATCCAGCCTCAGGAAACCGCCCTGCGCAACGTGCCTGGTGTGGTAGCGATGACCAGCAACGTGCGGGCCGGCAGTGGCAATATCCAGCTGCAGTTCGATCTGAACGTCGACCTGCAGCAGGCCATGGTCGACGTGCTCGGCGCGCTGAACAACGCCGACACGCTGCCCATCGACGCGCAGGAACCCTCGATTCAGGTGGGAGGCTGGACAAACCCGCTGGCGACGCTGCTGCTGCATCCGAAAGATCCTTCGCCCGGTATCGACGTCACGCGCTACCAAGATCTGGTGGACTCGGTTGTGGCACCGGCGCTGCGCAACATCGAGGGGATCGCACGAGTCGATCTGACCAGCGAGCGCGAGCCGATGCTGCTGGTCACGTTCGACCCCTACCGAACGGCCTCACAGGGTCTTGCGGTCGGCGAAATCGCCGACACCCTGAGTCGCGCGGTCAACAGCACCGGCGGCCTGGCGAGCGTCGGGCGCCGTCAGTACACGGTGCGGTTCCTGGGCAGTTTCGATCGTGACCAGTGGGGTGAGCTGGTGGTTGCCCGACGGGCCGGCAATCCGGTTTATCTGCGGGACATCGCCGAGGTAAGGGAGGTGTTATACCCCCGCACCGGGTTTATGTACCGCACGGGCTACCCCGCGTACTACGTCCGTCTGCAGGGCCGCTATGGCGCCAACTCGGTTGCTGTTCTCGATCGGATTAACGAGACGATCGATGAACTCAACGCGGGGCCACTGGCAGAGCGCGACTTAACGTTGGTGTTGAGCTTCGACGCGTCGGTTCATATCCGTCGGGCGCTGTCGCTGGTAAACACAAACCTGCTGCTCGGTGTGCTGCTCGCGCTCGGAGTGCTTTGGCTGTTTCTTCGCCATTTCGGCGCCACCGCGCTCATCGCACTGACCATACCCTTTTCGCTGGCGGCGGCGTTTATTGCGCTTAAGCTGCTGGGGCGCAGCATCAACGTGATCTCCCTGGCGGGACTTGCGTTCGCCGTGGGGCTCGTCCTGGACGCGGCCATCATCGTGCAGGAAAACATTGTCCGCCTCCGTCAGGGTGGCATGTCGCTGCCCGAGGCAAGCCGCCGGGGTCCGTCCCAGGTGGTCGGCGCGTTGTTTACCTCAACCGTTACTTCAGTGGCGATCTTTCTGCCGATCGTTTTTATGCAGGGCATCGAGGGTCAGCTGTTCACCGATCTTGCGGTGACGCTTTCGGTGGCGGTTGCGGCTTCGGCAGTGGCCGCCGTCACGCTGCTGCCGGCGGCCGGGCGACGGCTGCTGGCTGAGGACACGACCGAGGATCCCATGGCGAACGTCTGGGATCAGATCAGCCGACGGGTAATGAGCATGACCGCCACCCCGATCCGCCGCACCGTCTGGATTGCAGCGCTGATCATCACGCCGGTGGCCGGCACCTGGCTGCTGCTGCCACGGCTGGATTTTCTACCCCAGGCGGATTCTGACGGCGTCGAGGTGTCGTTTTCCATGCCTGAGGGAATTCCGCTCAGCACGATCGAAAACGAACTCGTTCAGGAAGTGATCGCGCGGCTACAGCCCCACGTTGACGGTGACGCAAGCCCGGGTATCCGCGGGTACAACCTCTATTCCTATGGTACGGATTCAACCGGCCTCTATATCTACCCGAACGATCCGCGAGAGGCCCCCGCGTTGATCGATCTGTTGCGCGACGAGGTCCTCACCGGCCTGCCGGGCGTTAAACCCTTTGTCTCTCGAGCGTCCTTGCTCAACGTCGGCGTATCCGGCGGGCGCAATATCAATGTCGATCTGCAGGGCCCAGAGCTGGCGCCCCTGATGGCGGCGGCCGGTAGCGGTTTATCGCTGATCGAAGGGACGCTGCCGGGCTGGTCCGTGAGGGCGATGCCCGGCGTGGTGCTCTCCAAGCCTGAGCTCCAGCTGTCGCCCGATGACCTGCGCATCAGCCAGGCGGGGCTGGACCGGAGCGACGTCGGCGATACGATCCGCGCCTTCACGGGCGGTCTTTATACCGGCCGTTACTTTGACGGCAATCAGGGGCTCGATGTCATCCTGTGGGGCGGCGGCTGGGAGACGCCGGAGGAGCTGGCCGCGCTCCCGATGTCCACCCCGACTTCCGGCGTGCAGGTGATGGGGGAGCTGGCCCCCCTGACCCGGCGAGTCGGACCAACCCGGCTCCGGCGGGTTGATGGACAAAGAACCGTCACGCTGCAGGTGCTGCCGCCGGAAACCATGACGCTCGAGGAGGCGCTCTCTATTCTGAAACGGGAACTGGAGCCGGTGCTGCGGGCGTCGCTGCCGGCCGATGCTGAACTCTATTTTCGGGGTACGGCGGACGACCTGAGTGCGGCGGTTGCCAAGATGGCAGGAAACTTTGTCGTCGCGCTGCTGATTTTGTCGCTGATCATGGCGGCTATGTTTCGTTCGATCAGAGACAGCCTGATGGTGCTGCTGATTATGCCGCTTGCCATGGCCGGCGGTATCGCCGGCTTACGCGTCCTCAACCTGTTTACGTACCAGGCGCTGGAGCTCCTGACGATGGTTGGCCTGATTATCGTGCTGGGTCTGGTGGTCAATAACGCCATTTTGCTGGTTCACCAGACTCGGGCGGGTCAACGAGGCGGTCAGCCGCTCGACGAGGCCGTGGCCCAAGCGGTGAGGATTCGTGCACGGCCGATTTTTATGAGCACGCTGACCTCGGTCTTCGGCATGCTGCCGCTGATGCTTATTCCCGGCGCTGGCAGTGAAATCTACCGCGGCCTGGCCACCGTAATTGTCGGGGGCATGTCGTTGAGCTCGGTATTTACGCTCATCCTCCTGCCCGCCATTTTGCGCGTCGGCGAAGCGAGCAAAACGGCTCGCCAACCCACCGTTGTTCTGTCCCAGACTGCCCTGAGGAGATTGTCATGACCCAAGCAACGATCGAAGCTCAACGCCGCCAGCCCGATCTGTGGCTTGTTCCAGGGCTGTTCGCCGCGGCGCTGACGCTGGGTGCAACCGAAAGTTTGGCCGTCGGTCAGCCGTCGGATGAGGCTCCGGTCCTGGTCACCAGCACCGAGGTGAGACATGAGGCGGTGCGACCGTCGGTGCCGAGTGCCGGAACGGTTTTCAATCGTTATGGGGGGCAGGTGACCGCGGGAATTGCCGGTCGGTTGACCTTCATCGCCCAGCCGGGTGATCGGGTCAAACGCAACGGCGTGCTGGCGCGCTTCGACTGCAGCGCCATGGAGCTACGCCGCGAGGAGCAGGCTTTGGCAGCCCAGCGTGAGCAGATCAACTTCAGTGCGTTCAGCCAGGAGCTCGCCAGACTCGAAAAGATGCCGGGACTGATTTCTGAGCTTCGCATCGATCAGGTTCGAGCCAGCCGCGATCTGGCGAAGAACGCTGAGGCCATGGCGATGGTGCGCGTGCAGCAAACCGATCAGGAGCTGACCCGCTGCGTCGCCCGTGCTCCGGTAAGCGGGGTGGTGACCATGAATGGATTTCAGATCGGCGAGGACGTTCCGGTGGGCGCTGTGCTGGCGGCGGTGACGGATACCGCCAATCTGGAGGTGCGGGCGGCGATGCCGGTGCGCTATCTGCCTCGGATGAGCGCCGGCGCGGCGGCGGAGGTTCGGCTCGACGGCAGCCTGCTGGCTGGGACCGTCCGCACCGTGGTTCCCGCGGCGGATCCGCTGTCGCAGACCTTCGAGGTCCGGATCGATCTGCCGCCGGAAGCCCCGGCACTGCTCGCTGCCGGGCAGCTGGTCAGCGTCAGGCTGGCGCTCGACGCCCAGGCCGCGCTGACCGTACCTCGCGATGCGGTGGTGCTGCGGGCAGACGGGGCTTACGTGATGCGTATTGATCCCTTCGAGAGAGTTGAAGAGATCGCTGTTGAGCTGGGGGACGCAGGTCAGCAGCGGGTGGTTGTGCGGGGTGCATTGGCAGCCGGAGATCGGCTGGCGCTGCGGGGCGCTGAGGCACTGCGGCAGGGTCAACAGGTCGAAGTGTTTACCGATTCGTGAAATGCTTGGCCTCGGGCTAGTGTCCTGTTTTGAAAGTTCGTTGTATTTCAGCGCGTGTCCACAAGGCCCTGGGGCAAGGCTCGCAACGCCGCGCCAGGCCTTGTGGGACGCGCCCGGAGGGAGCCCCCTTGGGCAACCATAACCGTGTTGCATCGCTTGCCAAGGGCTACGGCCATGGTTGGCGCAATGCGCCTTGTTCTTGGCGCCCAAGGGGGCTCCGAAACGCAACGAACTTTCCAAACAGGACACATGGGACCATTTTGGGACAATAAGAAAATGACATTGACTGAGCTGCTGTTCGACCGGCGGCGTTTTTTTTGGGTGCTGAATATCGGCGGGTGGGGCGGCTACGTGCTCGCTGCCTACCTCGGCGCGCTGGTGCACGAAAAACCGGATTCCTATCTGGCGGTGATCACGCTGACCGCCGCCATGGGCTTTGCGCTGACTATTCCAATCCGCTTTGTGTTCCATCGACTCTGGAATCGCCCTCCGGCGCAGATTGCGCTGGTCTGTCTCGTGCTGTGTTACGTGCTCGCGATGGGCTGGACCTCGCTGGAGAACCGTGCCTACTGGGCCTGGGTGAAAAACGGCTGGCAGCCGAGCGACTGGATGAACCAGTTTGGCGGCGTCATGGGGTCGTTCTATGTGCTGCTGTGCTGGAGCGGTCTGTACTTTGGCATTAAGTATTACCAGCAGTTGCAGCAGCAGACGCAGGCAACGCTGGCCGCCACGGCGGCGGCGCACCAGGCGCAGCTGAAGATGTTGCGATATCAGCTCAATCCGCATTTTCTCTTCAATACGCTTAACGCGATATCCACTCTGGTACTTGACAGGCAAAACGCTACTGCCAATCTGGCGGTAACGCGTTTGAGCGATTTTCTGCGCTACTCGCTGGACAACGATCCGATGAAGCGCGTGAACCTCGGCCAGGAGCTCGAGGCGCTCGACCTGTACCTGGAAATCGAGAAGGTTCGGTTCGGGGACCGGCTAGAGGTGAAGAAGGAGCTGGAGACCCGCGCGCTGCAGGCGCTTGTACCGAGTCTCATTCTGCAGCCGCTGATCGAAAATGCGATCAAGTATGCGGTCACGCCCGAAGAGGATGGCGGCACGATCTGGATCACCGCCCGCGCCCATGGGGAGCAGCTGATGATGACGGTTGCCGACAATGGACCGGGTCTTGGTAACGGTCACGCGCCGCCCAAAGCCTCCTGCGGTGTGGGTCTGTCGAACACCCGCGAGCGGCTGAAGCAGCTTTATGGCGACGAGCAGGCGCTCGCGTTGGCGCCCAACAGCCCACGCGGGCTGGTGGTGACGATCAACATACCTTTGGAATTTGCGAAGCAAGGAGCCTGACGATGATCCGGACTCTGATCGTGGACGACGAGGAGCTGGCCCGGCGCGGTCTGGAGCTTCGCCTCGCCGCCGAGAGCGACATTCAAATCTGCGGCCAGTGTGGCAACGGTCGTGAGGCGCTGATTGCGGTGCGTGAACAGCAGCCGGACCTGGTGTTCCTCGATATTCAGATGCCTGGGCTTGACGGGTTTGAGACGCTTCGGGCGATGGCGGGACGCCATATGCCTTTGGTGGTTTTTGTCACGGCTTTTGCCGACTACGCGGTCAAGGCTTTTGAGGCCAATGCGCTCGACTACCTGCTAAAGCCGATCGACGATCTGCGCCTGGCCCGCGCGCTCCGTCGCGTCCGGGCGACACTCGATCAGCAGCAGGCCCGCGACCACCGTAGCCGGCTGCTGAACCTGGTCTGTGACCTCAGCGGTGAGGCGCTGACCCTGGATGATGCGCTGAAACAAAGCGAGCCAAGCCAGCAGCCGGCGCACCTCAGCCCGGAGCGCCTGGCTATCCGGGAGGGCCGGGACGTGACCTACGTCGACATGAGCGACATCGTGTGTGTTGAGGCCGCGGGAGACTATCTCTGTATCCACGCCGCCGGCCAGACGCACGTGCTGCGTGGCACCATGAAAAAGATCGAAAAGGTCTTGCCCGACCAACAGTTCGCAAGGGTTCACCGCTCAACGATTGTTAACGTCGATCGGGTGCGATCACTCCGCGCCCACACCAACGGCGAGTACTTCATCCGGTTGGAAAACGATCATGAGGTGAAGATGAGCCGCAGCCACCGTGATGTCGCAGGTCGGCTGCAGCAGCAGGCGGCGGTGCCCTAACTTGGGCTCAGCTGAGCTTAACGGCTTTCCACAGTTCGCTGAAACTCGGCTCCCGGCCGTACATCAGGATCGACAGCTTCAGGATGCGCCGTGCCGCCAGCCGCATCGCAGCGATGCTGACCACCATCAGGGCAACACTCAGCAGGAGCTGCCAGAAGGGTACGTCGCTCAACACCAGACGGATGGGCATGAAGGCGGTGCTGGTGACCGGCACAATCGACAGTACGGCCCCCCCCAGAGAATCCGGTAAATCCAGCGCCAGCACCGGGAGCAGCATAAACAGGCCTGGCAGCAGCATGATGCTGGACCGGCTCGAGCTGTTTGGGTCATTGATGGTGGTCGCGACTGCCGCCATGAAGGCACTCCAGAAGGCGACCGCCAGAAAGCTGTAGGCAAAGGCCCAGGCGCAGTTCAGCCAGTTGATGTAACCCGCATCGATATCTTTGCCGGTCAATTTTAGGTAGACGCTGATGCCGACAACCCCCAGCAGCGCCATGGTTAGCATCGATTTGATGCACAGCGCGGTCAGGCCAATCAGCTTTCCGTCCAGCCACTGGCTCTCACCCACCGCGGACAGCAGCTGCTCTCCGAGCCGATTCTGCTTTTCTGCGGTAATCGAAACAAAAAAGTAGCTGAACGCGGTAAACACGCCGATCATCGGCAGCGCGATAGCGGCGATGCCCAGCAGCTTTTGCAGCTTGCCACCAGGAGGCCTGGCGTCGGGATGGTAGCTGAGAACGGTTTCCGACGGTGCCAGCAGCCGCCCCAGCTCCGCCTCATCAGCCGGTGACTCCGCCAGCCGCCCGGGCAGCGCCTGACCCGCCGCCGCGGCCTCAAATTCTGCTAGCCAGCCGGGCTCGCGCATCACCATAAGCTCCGTTTCCTGGCGCTGCGGATTCCAGCGGGCCAGCCCGTGGATCTCACCCGCCGCCAGGGCATCCACGCGTTCCTCGTAGCTCTTGTCGGCGAACGTCTCCACCGCTAGCGAGAGCTGGCCAAAGGCCTCGGGTGACGGCAGGTTATCGCTGATTTCGAGTACCTGACGATCGGTGCTTCGGACCCATTCCATCAGCGGCTTGACCTGAAAGCCTGCGCTGAAAAGCAGCGCCGTAATCAGCAGGCCGATGAGCTCTGACTTCCATTTGAAGAACCGAAAGAACTCCCAGCGGGCGATGGTCATGCGGCTGCTCAAGTTGTGGACTCCTTCAGCTGATCCAGATAGATGTCGTGCAGACTGGGCTCGCGGGTCGTCATAGCGGTGATGGTGCCGAGCGACGTGAGCCATCGCAAAGCGTCATTGATCGTTTGGCTGTCAGTCACCGTCAATTCGATCGTGTTGCCCTCCAGGCGGCAGCTGGACGGCGCTTGCTTGAGCTGCTCGGCTTCGGGTGGGGAGTCGAATTCGACCTCCACGGTCTGCGCATTGCCGCGGCCGGCGTGCTCGCGGATTTCGCTGAGGCTGCCTTCGGCGACCAGCTGACCGCGCGACAACAGCAGAATGCGGTCGGCTAGCCGCTGCACCAGATCCATTTGATGAGCGCTGAAAAGAATGGCCGTACCGGCCTTCCGGAGCTCCTCGAGAAACTCCAGCATCCGTTCCTGATTGATGGGGTCAAAGCCCGAGAATGGCTCGTCGATAATGGCGAGCCGAGGCCGGTGAATCACGGCGGATATGAACTGGACTTTCTGCTGGTTGCCTTTGGAGAGGGTTTTCACCTCGTCAGCGCGGCGGTCCCACAGATCAAAACGCTCCAGCCAATGCTGGGCGGACTCCAACGCCTCAGACTTGCTGCGGCCTCGCAGGCGGGCAAAGTAGACCAGGCCGTCGATCACCCGCCGATCGATGTACAGCCCTCTTTCTTCCGGCAGGTAGCCGATTTCCGCGGGCGGTAGACCGTCGTGAGACCGGCCGCCGCCGTCGACGTACTCAATGCTGCCCGAATCTCGGGCGGCCAATCCGATGAGCATTCGCAGCGTCGTGGTTTTGCCGGCCCCGTTCGGGCCCAGCAGCGCCACAATCTCGCCGCTGTGGACGGCCAGCGACAGATCGCTGACTGCCCGAAGGTTGCCAAACGACTTATTGAGTGAGGTTGCGGTCAGCAAGGTTTGTGCTCCGAAAATGCTTGCTGGAAATTAATGCATATGCCGAGAAAAAAGAACCCAACCAACGATCTACGGGCTTCAGGCCAGCGGTTTGGATTGCTGTATCCCGGTGATTCCTGGTATCGCTTGCAGGCTTGCCGGCAGGTAAACAGCAGGTAAACGGCAGGCGGCAGGATTTACGGTCTCATGTCTGAACTTCGGTCGGCGAAGGCAACACACTGGGGTCACTGAAACCGTGGAGTACTTCGATGAAAAAACGTTTCTGCCTTTCGGCCCGAGCGGCCAACCGATTCCCCCGTGCTCTCCGGGGGTTTTTGCTTGCGGCCTGGCTGCTGGTCGGGACCGCCGCGCAGGCAACGTCTGCCGCTGCGCCCGAGACACATCCGACGACTAGATCCGTCGATCTGGTGATTGCTCTCGATGTCAGCGGTTCCATGAGCGGGCTGCTCAATTCAGCCCGCCAGCGGCTGTGGGATATCGTGAATGACCTCGGCAGTGCCTCGCCGCAGCCAGATCTGCGGGTGGCGGTCATCAGCTTCGGCAGCCCGAGCTACTCGGCGGAGGAGGGCTACGTCAGGCTCGATCAGCCTTTTACCCGCGATCTTGATCGGGTCAACCAGACGCTGTTTGCCTTTCAGACCAACGGAGGAGACGAATACGTCGCGCGGGCGATCGACACGGCGGTCAAGCGCCTCGACTGGAGTCATGACGCAGACGCCCTGCGGATGCTGTTCGTGGCCGGCAACGAGGGGGCGGAACAAGATCCGCTGATCAGCGTGGAGAGCGCCGTCAGGACGGCCCTGGATCGCGACATTGTGGTCAACACCATTTACTGCGGCGGACCGCTGGACAGTGATGCCCGCGGCTGGGCCGACGTGGCAACCCTCAGCGAGGGCGTCTTCGCCAGCATCGATCAAAGCGCGGCTGCGGTAGCCAATGTGGCAACGCCGGTCGACGATACGCTGCTGTCGCTCAACGAGCAGCTCAACGATACCTACGTCGCTTTTGGGGCGGGCGGTGAGGAGGGGCGCAAGAACCAGCAGGCGCAGGACGCCAATGCGTACGGCATGAGCGCGCCCGCGGCAGCCAGCCGCGTGGCGGCAAAGGCCGGTTCCTTCTACCGCGCGGAAAACTGGGATCTGGTGGACGCGGTCGCTGGCGGCACCTCGCTGGAAGAGGTTGCAGAGGCTGAGTTGCCCGAGCCCATGCGAGAGATGAATCTGGAGCAGCGTGCTGATTACCTGAAAGAAAAGCAGGACAAACGTTTGCAGCTAAAGCAGGAAATCGCGGACCTCAATCGGGAGCGCCAGCAGTTCATCGCGGAGGAAAAAGCCAAGCGTGACGATGCGGAAGGCCTGGACGATGCGATCAGATCTGGGCTGCGCGCAGCCGCTGAGAAAAAAGGATTTGCGTTCGAGGAAGAGGGTTAAGCTTCAGCGGACCGGGCGAATGCCCGGTCCGCGAAGGTTGTGGTTTTCAGCCGGGAACGTGGTCGATAACTAGCGCAACGCGGCGGTTGGCTGAGCCTGAGTCGCCCCACTCACCGGGTGCAATCTGACGGTTTGCGTCTTCACCATAGCTGACGGCGCGGACCCGGCTCGAGTTCAGGCCGCCTTCGGTGACCAGAAACTGGCGCGCAGCCTTGGCTCGCTCCATACCCAGCCACTGGTTGTACTCGGCAGAACCGGCGGAGTCGGTAAACCCTTCGACCGTCACCATCACGTCCGGATGATGGACTCGGATCACCTCAGCAAATGCACCCAACGCTTCCTTATCCTGATCACGCAGAGTGGCATCGTCGTAGGCAAAGTTGGCCGTCATGTCGACTCGAAGTCGGCCCGACAGCTGTTGAATTCGGGCGTTGTAGTCTTCGAAACGGGCGGAAAGGTCTTCGGTGAGCTCGCCGAAGCGCGTGCTGAGAACCGCCAGCTCCTCCTGATTAGCCCGGTCAGCGGCCCGAAGATCGGCTACCGCAGCGTCGAATTCGTCCCGCTTAACGTACTGGCTGCAGGCGCCGAGCAGGAGGGAAAGCAGAACAACAGAAAATGTTTGACCCGTGGATTTCATGTGGAATTACTCCTAAAGAGTGCCCTTATGGAGGAGCCGCGATGCTACCACGGATCGGCAGAACCGTCTTTTGACCGAGTTCACGCCATGGGGCTTAGGGCTCGTCTTCCAGGACCTTCAGCTCACCGATGGTGACCTCACCCATCTGCTGCCGAAAGGCGAGGATGTAGCTACCTTCCAGCAGCTCGAAATACTTCGGGCCGGCGACCTGCCACGTATAGCCGGTGGCGTCCGCGACCTGGATCTGTACCGCGGCGGTGCGCCCGGTGCGCGAACCGGTGACCTTGCGCCGCTCCTTGCGGATCCACGTTTCCCGCCGCTCCACCGCGGCAGCGTTGCCAAACTCCGGCGCCAGTTTCTCCGTCCACTGCTGAGCCTTGCGCACCTCCTCAGGCTTCAGCTGCTCCCGCACCTGCTTGTTGGCTTCGATGGCTTCAGGGTTTCCATGGCTGGCAGCCAGCTCGAGCCAGGCCGAGCCGTGGGCCCAATCCATCTCGACGCCCAAACCGCGGACATACATCATGCCCAGGGTGAACTGCGCGTCCTTATTGCCGTAACGGGCAGCCTGCTGAAAGTTTTTGACGGCGTCTTCCGGGAAACCTTTTTTCAGCGCGTGGGCTCCCCGACCCAGGCTTTTGCGGTCCGGCGTGTCAAAAACCGGCGGTCCGGCTGCTAGTCCGGTGCCAATTACTCCTGCCAAAAGCAAAGAAAACAATGACTTAACGAACTTAGGCGGATGATCCATCGCGCGCTCCCGTAACCTTCCCCGGAACATATTCCCGGTGCCGAGGGAGTGCAAGCGCCGAAAGTCATCACCGTTTGTGTCAACAAACGTCAACTCAGGGGTGATCGCCGGGCTTGCGTGAGCTGCGTCACGTTTCTCCGGGGGCAATTGGAGGAACCTGCATTCGTCGGCGCACTAGCGCCACACGGCCGAACGGATTCGCCGCGACAACAGGGAAGTTTTTTTCACCTGCACTGCGCGACTTTCGCGTTTTGCCGCTGAAACGCCGGGATTGCCTCCCCCGCGTTTCTTTATCTTAAGGCCTGCGCGGTCGGGGGCACCCCTCTCCGACGCGCAGGCCCTTTTTTTTTGCCCCCGCAGAAGTCACTTCCTCACAGCGCAAGAAGCGAGATGATCGCCACCGTCGCAGCCTCTACGATAGTCCTCATTGTGTTGCGGCCCAGCCGGTGGAGAATACTCGGGTGTCAAAACCAAGTTCCGACCAAAAACCGCTGACCGATCGTCAGCAAAAGGCGATTGCCACCGTCTGCCGGCTGATCGAATCCGCGACCACCATGCCGGCTCTCGACGAGATGGCTGCGGCAGCGCATCTCAGTCCGTTCCACTTTCATCGGCTGTTCAAGCGAGCGCTCGGCATTTCCCCCAAAGCGTACTGGGAGGCTCAGCGCCAGCAGCGGCTACGCACGGGCTTAACCGAGTCACAAACCGTCACCGAAGCTGCGCTCGAGGCGGGCTACAACTCGGGTGCGCGTTTCTATGCCACCGCCGCCAAAACGTTGGGCATGAAGCCGACAGACTATCGCGCCGGCGGGAGCGGCCACGTCGTCTATTTTGCGCTCGGCCAGTGTTCTCTCGGCTGCCTGCTCGTGGCCGCTACGGATCGGGGCGTCTGTGCCATTGCGCTGGGTGACGAACCAGAAGTGATGCTCGCGGATCTTGAGCGCCGCTTTCCCCGGGCCGATCTGCGGGGCGGAGACGCAGGCTTCGACGCGCTGGTGGCGCAGGTTGCCGGGCTGATCGAGCAGGGTGACGGCAGCTCGGAGCTGCCGCTGGATATCCGGGGCACGGCATTTCAGCAGCGGGTATGGCAGGCGCTGACGGAAATCCCGCGCGGCGAGACCCGGAGCTACCGACAGATCAGCGAAGCAATCGGCCAGCCTCGTGCGTCGCGCGCGGTGGCCGCCGCCTGCGGCGCTAATCCGCTGGCGGTCGCCATCCCCTGCCATCGGGTGGTCCGATCAGACGGTGGTCTGTCGGGCTATCGCTGGGGGGTTGAGCGAAAGGCGGAGCTTCTGCGACGGGAGAGCGCTGGAGCGGGCACTGACACTGCCTAAATGAGCGCCGCAAACATCGACTGCGCTCGCCGGGCGCGGTCGCCCGGTGACTCGAGCAGTGCCGCTGGCGGGAGCTTATCTACCGCCGCGACCCGCGGCGCAAGTCCGCTGCCGTTGGCGATCTGGATCGCGAGCCCGGGGCGGGCATTCAGCTCCAGCAGCAGCGGACCGCGGTTGACGTCCAGCACCACATCGCAGCCCAGGTAGCCAAGCCCCGTTGCGTCAGCGCAGCGGGCCGACAGCTCCAGCATGTCATGCCAGTTGGGGATCTCGATCGACCTCAGATCGGCACCCGAGTCTGGGTGTGTTGCCACGAGATCGTTGAACTGAACCGCATTCACCGATCGACCGCTCTGGATACACAGTCCCACCCCTACGGCACCTTGATGCAGATTGGCTTTGCCGTCGGATGCCCGGGTGGAAAGCCTCATCATCGCCATGATGGGAATGCCGCGGTACACAATAATCCGGATGTCGGGCACACCCTCCACCGAGAGATCGTCATAGATCGGGTCGGGTTCGATCAGCTCTTCGATCACGGCGGTATCCGGGCTGCCGCCCAGGCTGAACAGGCCTGACAAGACATTGCTCACATGGTGAGAGATGTCGCGCAGGCGAAGGCTCATGCCGCTGCTCTTGATGAATTCTCCGGGTTTGCGGCCGGTGATAACCAGAATTCCCTTGCCGCCGCTGCCCTTGGCCGGTTTTACGCAAAAGCCGCTCCGTCGCGCGAGCAGCCTGGGCAGCTCGCGGATATCGCGCTGTGTGTCGACGGCGTGAATCAGGCCAGGCACGGGGATCCCGTACTGTTCGGCCAGCTGCTTGGTTTTGAGCTTATTGTCGACCAGCGGATAGAGGCGTCGCGGATTCAGCCGAGCGATCAGGTCGATGTTGCGTCCGTTCATGCCAACGATGCCCAGCTCGCGAAGGCGCGCCGGTCTTGCCAGAACACGGCTCAGAATACCCATCAGCTCAACCCGTGCCGGGCTTCGGGTTGATCATGGCGCGGAAGCGGCGCAGCTCCAGCAGCCGATAGCCGCTGTAGTTGCCCAGCAGAATAATCAACGCCAGCACCACCAGCTGAAGGCCAATAAAGTTGAAGCTCAGGTGGCGGATCCAGGGGTTGGTCATGGCCAGATACGCGGCAATGGCGGTCAGCAGGCTACCCGAACCCTGAACCGCCACTTCTTTCCAACCCTCTTCCTCCCACAGGATCGACATCCGCTCGACGGTCCAGGAGAGAATAATCATCGGAAAAAAGGTGATCTTGAGCCCCTCGGTGAGCCCCACCTCGTAGCTGAAGACGCTGAAGAGCGCGATGATCGCAATCACGGTGATTATCACCGCGGAGATTCGGGCCACCAGCAGCAGGTTCAGGTGGGACATATAAGACCGGATCATCAGGCCGACAGACACCACCAATAGAAAACCGATGAGGCCGGTGAGCAGGCTGGTTTCGATGAAGGCCAGCGCAATCAGCACGGGCATAAACGTCCCGGAGGTTCGCAGCCCAACGAGAATCCTCAGCAGGCAAACGACCAGCGCACCGACGGGCAGCAGCAGGATGGTTTTGAACATCGCTTGTTCTTCGATCGGGAGGTCGTGGATCGAAAACCCTAGCCAGTCGTTGGCCGTGCCCAGCGCGCGGGCAACCTGCCCGTAGTCGGTCCGCTCGGACCGGATCATGGAGAAATACAGCTCTGAGCTGCTGCCCCCCTCAACCTCCAGCGTGTAGCCACGAGTGGGTTGCCACAGCAGCAGCGGCCGACGCGCCTCCTCCGATGTCGAGTCCAGCCGAAACACCTGGCTCTGGTCTTCGGACCAGACCCTCAGCAGCGGACGCAGGCGCTGGCGCCGCCGGCCGTCTTCCAGCATCAATCCGTAAACCGTGGCCGCGGGGATGTCGCGGCTTTGGAGCATATCGGCCAGCAGCTCAGTCAGGTTGTCTTCGCCGACGCCGTTGATCAACAGCTGGACGTCCTGCGCTGGTTCTGCGGCCCGGAAGAGTCCGGTCAGCTGCCGGGCCATCGTAAACGGGTCGGAGGACTGCTGGTACGCCTGATCGAGAATCGCGTTGACAGCCGTGGCGTAGGGCTCCTCCCAGGATGGCGTCCGCAATGCTGGCGGCGGCGCTGCTTCGCCGTTGCCCCCAGCGCTGCGCTGCAGCACCTCCGCGCGGTAATAAAGCCGCTGAAGTCCGTTCGCTTCGCGCGTAGTCCACTGAGCTGCCGGCAGGTCATCATCGTCCAGGAACGCCAGGCCGTAGCCCGGGGAGGCGCCGCTTTCGCTCAGCACGGAAAAGCCCGGTTGATCGGTAGGGCGTCGAAGGGTGACCTTCGCTGGTCTGCCGCTGCCGACAAATTCGACGCTTGCCTCGATCGACCAGATAAGCTTCTCTTCCCCCGGTAGCCAAGGGACATCGGCCGTCAGGTGCCGGTGGACCGACATGCTGATTCCCACCAGCATCAGCACGCCGACAATCCCGATCAGGGAAATGCGTCGCCGCGTTCGGGAAGCAACCCGCATGATCAGGGGCGCGCCGGCCGGTAGCGTTGCTGGGTGTAGGACCGTGAGACGTCCACGAGATACAGGTCCATGAGAAACGCGCGGCCCAGTAACACCGGGTAAGTCATTTCGCTGCGGTCAGCCAGGTTGAATTCGGTGGTCTGCAGCTGGTCGCCGAGCCGGATATCGATTTCGACGACAACCCGTCGCTCGGCGCCTTTGACCGAGGCCTGCCGAATCATCGCGGTGCGAACGACCGGCAGTTCGAACTGCACCGCCTCCTCCGGACTGTCGTGCTGAAACACGAATCGGACCCAGTCGTCGCCGTCGCGCTCAAATTCGGTGATCTCGCTGGCGCTGATCGATGAGGTGTCCGCGCCGCTGTCGACGCGCGCCCGGTAGTGGCGTCCTGGCGGCTCCATAAAGATCCATTCCAGTCCACCGATAAGCTGTTTGCCCTCGGGCAGAACGGCGGCGGGCTCGGGGCAATCCTGGGGTGCAGGGGCAGGCGCTGGCTGCAGCGTGGCTACAGTTGCTTCCACCTGCGCCGCATGACTATCCAGCCGGGAATTCAGGCGACTGACCAGCTGCTCCGACTGATCGAGCTGCTCCAGCAGCGCTTCGCACGCAGCGGCGGACCGCAGCGCCGGATCGATCGGCTTAGGTTCTGCGATCGGATTGTCGATAACCAAGGCAAGATCGCCGGCTTTGTTGGGGCTGCGAGGGTCTGAAGGCGCAACCGCGCAGCTTGCACCGAGCAAACCTGTCAGCAGTGCCGTTGCAAAGCGAAGCATGTTTTCTCCTTCTGGCGCGTTGGGAAAGTGGTGCTTTCGAATGCGTTGCGTTTAGCAACTGTGGCTCAAATTTGCTTGCGGGCCGCGGGCTTAGCGCAACCGGGCTTTGCTCGTGCCGGCGGATTATGGCATAACCAAAGCCAGGAAAACGTTAGGCCCGAAGTCGGGGCATGGCTGCGCTTAGGCGCAACGTTTCAGTTAGAGCAGGGGGAAGACTGCCAGGATGGCATCGCAAATGCAGCCCGCAGGGTTAGACCCGCGCGACGGTAAGGCGTCCGTCACCACCCGTTTGGGGTGGTCCGACACGCTGCGGATTCTTTACCCCTACTTCGCCGAAAACCTGATGGAGCAGGTGCGCAGCGTCTGGTTCATTGTGGTTTATCTGGTCGTATTCCAGATTCTGGTGCTGGGACTGCCGATCGTTTACGCCACCATGATCGGTGTGGGCATCGTGATCGTGGCCGTTGGCCTGATGTTCTTCATGGAGGGCCTGCGCCTCGGGCTCATGCCGCTGGGCGAAACCATCGGGGCGGTTTTGCCACGAAATTCTCCGCTGCCGGTGATCCTCGGCTTCGCGTTTGTGCTCGGCCTTGGCGCCACCTTTGCTGAGCCGGCGATATCCGTCCTGAAGGCGGCCGGGTCAGGCGTTGCGCCCGATCAGGCGCCGCTGCTGTTCAGTTTGCTGAACGACTTTTCGGGCCAGCTGGTGCTATCTGTCGGGCTGGGCGTCGGGGCGGCAGTGCTGCTCGGCGTGCTGCGCTTTTTCTACGGGTGGTCGCTGAAGCTGTTAATTGTGCCGGGCGTTCTGATCCTTTGCGGCTTAACCTTCGTGCTGAATTTAGATCCGGTGACCCAACCAATTTTGGCGCTGGCCTGGGACTGCGGGGCGGTCACCACCGGGCCCGTGACGGTGCCTCTGGTGCTGGCATTGGGGGTGGGCGTATGCCGAATCGTCGGCAGCGGCGAATCGAGCAACGCCGGCTTTGGCATCGTCACGTTGGCGTCGCTGTTTCCGATTCTTGCGGTGCTGCTGCTGGGGATGTACCACTACCAGGCCAAAGACTACTGGGGTGCAGAAAACTATGCGGGATCCGCGACGGTCAGCTCAGCGCTCTCGGACGCGGCGGCCGGCGCCACTGACGGTCGATCCATAATCACCGAAGAAGAGTTCGTCCGGTATGTCGATAATCCCGACGCGCTGGGTGAACTCAACATCCGTTTTGAGGGCGGGCAGCCTGAGCTTCGCGACGGCGAGATTGTGCTGACCAACCCGACGGTTGTGCTGTCCAGGCCACTGGTGGAACGCCCGGCCATGATCAGCGATACCCAGTGGGACGGCAGCAAAAGCATTCTGCAGGGGCTGGCCGACGCGATGTTCGAGGCGCTGCGGGCCATCATCCCGCTGTGCCTGTTCTTGTTTCTCACGCTGCGCCTGGTGCTGCGGGAGAAGGTACAGCGCATCGACGAAATCAGTATCGGTATCCTCTTTGCGGTGCTGGGCATGTGCCTGTTTGTGCTCGGCATCTCGCTGGGCCTGACGCCGCTGGGTTCCCAGCTTGGCAGCAACGTGCCGGGGACCTTTGCCGCGATCACGCCCTGGGGGATGGAAGGCCGCGAGGGTCCGCTGTTTGAGTCGGACAACGCCGGCAAGGCGCTGGCGGCGCTCTTTGGATTTTTTCTGGGTTACGGCGCAACGCTGGCGGAGCCCGCCCTCAACGCGCTGGGTAACACGGTGGAAAAAATCACCGTTGGCGCTTTCAAAAAGAAGCTTCTGATGCAGTCGGTGGCGTTCGGTGTTGGGCTCGGAATTGCCGCCGGAGTCTGTAAAATTGCGTACAACATCCCGCTCGCCTGGATGCTTCTGCCCTCGTATCTGGGGTTGATCGTGCTCACGCTGGCGTCGTCCGAAGAGTTTGTGAATTTCGGCTGGGACTCAGCCGGCGTAACAACCGGCCCGATCACCGTGCCGCTGGTGCTGGCCATGGGCCTGGGTATCGGGGCTAACGTGCCCGGGATCATCGATGGGTTCGGCATCCTGGCGTTAGCGTCGGTCGGTCCGATCATCACAGTGCTGCTGATCGGGCGGGTTGTGGCCGGACGCCAGGCGCGTGAGGGCACCAGCGCGCCGGTGCAGGAATCGCCTTGACCCGCTTGATCACCAATAACAAGGTTTCGGTGGTTACCGCGCTGCTGCCGCGGATGTCTGCCGACCCCGTGATCGAACGCGTTTTTAACGAGGGCGATCCGAGTGTCCTCTTACTCAGCGCGCGGGGAACGTTGATCAAAGATACCTGGTACCAATCGTTTCTGCCCACGATCAGTCCGGAAAAAACGCTGCTCCAGTTTTTTGTCCCGGACCCTGAAGTCGATCACATTATCGAGGAGATTATCGACAGCGGCGGGATTCAGCAGGCCGGCGCTGGTGCGGTGTTCTCGGTTCCCTGCCTTGACTTTGCCTACTCCGAGGATTTTGCGCTCTGGTCCGGCGGCCAGGAGTTTGATGACGCGCCGGACGCCTCCGACGGGCTGAAAGAAAACCTAACAGCCATTTTCTGCATCGTGCAAGCCGAACAGACCGACGTGATATCCCGCGCGGCGCTTCAGGTCGGCACCCACGGCCCGATCATCCACTACTGTGAAGGGCGTGGGCTGCGTGACAGTCTTGGGTGGCTGAAGATCACCAAGAAACCCACCAAAGAAGTGATGATTGTGGTCGTCGATAACGCAGACGCTGATGCCGTGGTTGAGGCCATGGTGGCGGCCGGGCGGATCGACACTCCTGGCCGAGGATTTCTCTACCGGATGCCGGTACAAAAGGGCCTGGTGAGCATCGCCAGCACGTTTGGTGGTCGCAGGCAGCCGGCGACGATGCAGCAGATGGTGGCCGCTATCGATGGACTGAAAGGCGGCACCGCCTGGCGCGAGCAGAGCGTCCAGCAGGGAGCGGCCGCTGCCGGGGCTGGGCTCAATCTGTTCGGCAAGCTGCGCCAGCGCCAGTCGCTGGACGGGCAGGTCATCCTGTCCTGTGTCAGCTCACGAAAAAATACCGAGACGGTGATGGACGCTCTGCTCGCCGCCGGTGCGCCCGGCGCCAACGCCAGCCAGGCAAAGTTCATTGAGGCGGATGCCAAGCCCAACAGCCACGGGGTGCGAATCAACGTGGAGCGCAGCATCATTCACGCCATCATCTCCGAACAGCAGCTCGACCCAATCAGAGACGCGCTCAAGACCTGCGTCGAGTCGCTCGAGATGACCAACGTCTGTATTTACAGCCAACCGGTCTCCCGAGCCTACACCTACATCCGACCGGCAAGCTAACGCCCATCCAAGTCCGCGATTTTCCGCTGTTTTCCTAGCGAAAAACGGGATAAGCGCGTGTACAGATCCTGACCTCTCGCCGTTGTAACTGAGCATGTGGATGGCATAGACTGCCGTCGGCTGGTGTATTGCGATACAGAAAATAGCTTCTGACTAATCTTTTTGGTATCGCAACTGCCCGGATGCAGGAATTCACCGGGCAGACCTTCCAATCCCAATCACATAGCGAGCAACGCCATGAAGAACCAATCCCTTTTGAAGAAGAAATCTCTGGGCCAGGCGATTCGTCTGGGTCTCATTGCGGGCACCGTGTCCCTGCTGGGCGCTGAGTTTGTCCCCGGCATGGCCAGCATGGCCCACGCCCAGGCCCTGGAAGAAATTGTGGTAACGGCCCGGAAGCGCGAGGAAACGCTGCAGGACGTTCCGTTTGCCGTGCAGGCGCTCAGCGGCGACCAGATTCAGGCCCGAGGCATCAACAGCCTGGAAGATCTGTCGCAAAACGTGGCAGGTTTCTCCGTACAAAACCTCGGTCCTGGCCAGAGCCAGGTGTCGATCCGCGGCATTTCGGCCGGTCAGATTGTGCGCGACCAGCCCGGCGTGAAAGAGCAGGTGGGCGTGTATTTTGACGAGTCGGTGATTTCCCTGTCGCTATTCACCCCCGACCTCGACTTCTATGACATGAACCGCGTGGAGGTCCTGCGTGGTCCTCAGGGCACGCTGTTTGGTTCCGGCTCGCTGTCCGGCACGGTACGCTACATCAGCAACCAGCCTGAGATCGGTTCCAACGAAGGTTCGCTCCAGCTGGGCCTGAGCTCGGTGGAAGACGGCGATTTCGGGTTTGACGCCAAAGGCGCCATCAACATCCCGCTGGGTGAGACGGCGGCCGCCCGCATTGTGGCGTACCACACCGAATACGCCGGCTTTATCGACGCGCTGCAGCCCGGTGGCGGCGTCAACGAAGACGTCAACGACGGCAGCCGATCCGGTATTCGCGCGGCGCTGAAGTTTCAGCCCAACGATCGGCTGACGATCACGCCGCGCATCATCTATCAAGAAGTTGACCTCGACGGCTTTAACCGTCAGGACGCCTTCAACGTACTGGCCAACCCCTTTACGACAACCCGGCCGGCGATCAGCCCCGGAGAGCGTGAACAGTACACGCAGCTTCAGGAACAGTTTGAGGACGAGTTCTTGCTGGTGGACGCGCAGGTCGACTACGATTTTGACAACGTTACGCTGACGTCCATCACCTCCTACACCGACCGCGACCTGCTCGTGCTCCGCGACGCTTCTGCGCTGACCCTCGGCGTCATCAGCGGCCTGCTTGGGCTGCCGCGGGACATTGCCGACACGGCGGTGGAAACGCTGGACGGCCCACTGTCCGACGAAACTACGGTGGAGATGTTCACCCAGGAGATCCGGTTGTCCTCAGCCTACGAAGGTGATCGCGATTTTGACTGGGTGATCGGCGCGTTCTACAGCGATATCGATCGTGACTACGGTCAGACGCTGCCGGTGAACGGCTTCGAAGCGCTAACCGGCATTCCCACGGCTGGGGTGATCAACCCGACCGATACGCTGTTCTTCTCGCGCATCCCTTACAACTTTGAGCAGCTCGCGTTTTTTGGTGAGTTCAGCTACTACATTACCGACCAGTTCACGCTGACCGCAGGCGCGCGCTACTACGACTTCGAGGAAAGCCGGGTGCTGAACTTCGACGGTCTGTTTGCCAGTCAGTCGATCGGCGTTCCGGGTGATACCGATAGTGACGGCATCAACCCGCGCGTCATGGTCAGCTACGACCTGAGTGAAGGAACACAGATCAACGCGCAGATCTCCGAAGGCTTCCGGCTGGGTGGCGTCAACGACCCGCTCAACACCGGCGCCTGCAGCCCCGCCGACTTCGCGACGTTCCAGCCGCTGGAAGGCCGCTTCGACGACGAGGAGCTGACCAACTACGAGATCGGTCTGAAAACCACAGTCATGGACGGCGCTGGTGTGCTGAACGTGTCCGCCTTCACCGCTGACATTGAGAACCTGCAGGCCACCATCGACGCCGGTACGTGCTCATCGCGGATCGTGTTTAACGTTCCCGATGCGCAGGCTACCGGTATCGAGTTTGAGTATTCGGCCAACATTACTGACAACTTCTTTATGTCAGCCGCTGGCAGCTACGTTGAGGCGGAAGTAGAGTCGACCCTGATCTCCACCGACACCGCGGGCAACACCACGGTGCTTGGTGGCGTGCGCGATGGCAACCGTCTCCCCAGCGTTCCGGAGTTCCAGCTCGCGCTGTCTGGCACCTACGAATTCCAGTGGAACGAAAACTGGGACGGCTACTTCACCGCCACCGCGCAGCACGTGGGTTCTCGCTTTACCCAGCTGGTGGATCAGGAGCCAGGTGTCGGCGTCACCGGGCCGGCCGTTGCCAACATCGGCAACCCGCTGCCGGACGCCACGGTGTTTGTTGAGCCGGAGCTGCCGTCTTACGAGATTTACAACCTGCGTCTGGGTGCTCGTAACGAAACCTGGGATGTGGCGCTTTACGTCAACAACGCTACCGACGAGAACGCGCTTCTGTCGCTGGACCGCGAACTGGGCGGCGCCGGTCGTTTCGGTTACCGGGTGAACCAGCCGCGGACGATTGGTCTCGTCTTCAACATGGCGTTCGGTCAGTAAATCGCTCGCCAAAAAACGACTGTCCGGGAGGCTTTCTCCCGGGCAGGAATCTGCCAAAATGGCCCGCTCCTAGCGGGCCATTTTTTTGGGACCCATGATGCAATCCAAATCAGCAGCGGCAGACCAAAATGCGGCAGGCGGAGCGCCTGCTATAACCTCAGCGGACCTCGACTTCGACCGGCGGCACATCTGGCATCCCTACACGTCGATGAATGAGCCGCTCCCCGTCTACCCGGTGGTCGGCGCCGACGGCGTGCGGCTTGAGCTCGCCGACGGGCGCCAACTGATCGACGGCATGTCGTCCTGGTGGGCCGCCATTCACGGTTATAACCATCCACGCCTGAATCAAGCGCTCAAGGACCAGGCCGACCGGATGTCGCACGTGATGTTCGGCGGCATCACGCATCAGCCGGCGATTGCTTTGGCCCGACAGCTGGTTGACCTGTCGCCGGCCGGGCTCGAACACGTGTTCTTCTGCGACTCGGGGTCGGTTGCCATGGAGGTCGCCATCAAGATGGCCTTCCAGTACTGGTTTGCCGCCGGGGAATCACAAAAGAATCAGCTGCTGACCGTCAGGTCCGGCTACCACGGCGATACCTTTCAGGCCATGTCGGTCTGTGATCCCGTTACCGGTATGCACGAGATTTTTAGTGACGTGTTGCCGAAGCGGCTGTTTGCCCCCAGCCCGCAGTGCCGCTTCACGGAAGAGTACGATCCCGCCGATTTTGAAGCCTTCGAAAAACTCGCCCGCGACCATCGGGAGGTGCTCGCGGCGGTGGTGCTCGAACCAATTGTGCAGGGCGCCGGAGGCATGTGGTTCTATCACCCGCAGTACCTCAAACAGGTCCGTGAGTTGTGTGACGAACTCGATTTGCTGCTCATTGCCGACGAAATTGCGACCGGCTTCGGCCGCACCGGAAAACTGTTTGCCTGCGACCACGCCGGCATCACACCGGACATCATGGCGGTCGGAAAAGCCCTGACCGGCGGGTACCTGACGCTCGCCGCAACGCTTGCCACCACCCGCGTCGCGGACGGGATCTCAAGCAGCCGGCTCAATGGCGGCGTCCTGATGCACGGGCCAACCTATATGGGAAACCCGCTGGCCTGCGCGGTGGGCAGCGCCAGTATCGATCTGCTGACGAGCGGCCCCTGGCAGAAGAACGTCAAACGATTGGAACGAGGTCTCGAGGTCGGACTGGCGCCGTGTCGCAACCTGTCGGGAGTAGCGGACGTGCGCACGCTCGGCGCTATTGGCGTGGTGGAAATGGTGGAGCCAGTGGACGTTGCGTCGCTGCAGGCTGCCCTGGTAGAGGCTGGAGTCTGGGTCCGCCCCTTCGGTCGGCTGGTGTACCTGATGCCGCCCTACATCATGGATGATGAAGACCTTGCAACACTTTGCGGAGCGGTCGTTGGCGTGCTCTCGGCGTGCTAGCGGCTCGCTGGCGCCTTGGCCGTGTGCAGGTAGGGTTGGTCTGCTGCCTGACGTCGTGGTGTAGCTCTTGCGAGTTGTCGTGCTTAGGTCAGCAATCCGACGGCCGCCGTCTGCTAGACTCATGCGCCCGTAGCAATTGATAAGGCAAGACATTGGCCGCAAAAGCAGCAGATATTATGGCGGAAGCGCTTGAGCGCGATGCCGATCTTCACGATCGTGATGAACTTGATAATGTTGACGCTCATATCGAGGACGTGTGTCGCCAGGTCCTGCCCATCAACAACATTCCTGAGCCGATCTACAAGCTGACGCTGCATTTTTGGAAAGAATGGGGGCGGGCGTTGCAGGAGGACTGGGTACACTACGCGGAGATCGAGAAAGACGAATGGCCGGTGATGGCCCGGACCATCGCTAAACATGTTCGCCTGGGTACGCTGCCGAACGACAAGCGGATCATCCGCAACTTTATTAACGGCCGACCACCCGTGCCCTGGTCCAAGCTCAGAGAGTTGTTTTTTAAGAAATCCTAGCTCAGAGGGAGGGCGCCTGACGCCCGCTGAGTGGGTAGATCGCTAAGGCAATCGCAAACGCCATCAAAAACATCGTTGAGACGTCCACGTAGCCGCCGGCCGCAAACCCGATCATCATCGCCACCGCCGAGATCGCAAAGAAGCGAATGCGGACAGAAAACAACAGCCCAAGCGCAATCGGGAGTTCTCCCAACGTTACGACCCAGCCGAGCGGGAAGTAGTGGGGTATCACGAACTGTGTGAGGAACATCTGCTGGAACGCGGTTAGCGGTGGCGGGTCAATCAGACGCGCGTTGAGGTGGTCGAGAAACGCGTCTGACCAAAGCCAGCCGTCGATGACCTTTGCGACAAAGCCCACGAGAAATAGTAGACCGAGGAGATAGCGGCCGACCACCAACGCTCGTTTGATTACTGAACGAGCTGGCCGGGCTGCAACGGGGACGGGAACGAGGGCGCTTCTCCAGTCAGTCTCTGTCGTGGGAATGCTCATAGGTCTCGCAGTCGATGAGTATGCTTGTTCCGTTGCGCTAGTCATGGCGTCAGGCAACCGGTCCGCCGCCGGCGTCAACGCCAACGCTCAGTGCTATCCGGCGTGCGCGACGCCGCATGATGAGCGGTGCAGTGGCGACGATGGTGATGAGCAACAGCACAATCTCGATCGTGTACACCGTCATGTAGCCGGTGGCCGCGGTAGCGAAGCCCCAAAGATTGTCCGTGAGTCCGGCGATTAGGTTCACAAGGTCGCGAATAACACCACTGGCGGCCATAGCAACACCGGCGGCTGTGGCCTGGACGGCACCCCATGCACCGAGAGCGAGGCCAACCTCCGCTTTGGGCGCGCGGTTCATGGTCGCGGTCAGCGTGCCGTGCCCGAAGAGGGCAGCACCCAAGCCAATCAGGAAGTTGCCCAGCAGGAAGAGCATCGGCGTGGCCAGCGGTGCCGCGATCATGACGAGCACGAAGGCTGGGAGGCCGAGAACTGCGCCGCCGCGAGCTACCCGGTAAGGGTCTCCGCCGCGTCCAAGGATGTGGGATGCAAAGGCAAAGCCAACCAGGCCGCCGAGTGCGAATAGGGCTGTGAGCTTAGTGGTTGCGCTCACTGACAGGTTCAGCACCTGACCGCCGAAGGGTTCGAGGAGCACGTCGGCCATACCAAAGGCCATGGTGCCCAGCCCGACCGCGGCTAGACGCCGGATCGTGCGGTCACCCGTGCAGAAGTTTGCCCACGCTTCGCGGAAGCTCGGGTCCGCCGTATCGTTCGGGCGGCGCTGCGTGTGGCGAGTCTCCTGCTTCCACATGGCAGCGGCGTTCAGCGCGAGTGTCAGCAGTGCGGTCCAGGAAACCACGGCGATGAGGCGGCCGGGCGTAAATTCTGCCAGTGCCATCCCGAACACTAGCGCGCTGGCAATCATGCTCATAAGCAGCATGACATACATCAGACCAACGACCTTGGGATGAGATTCTGGGGGCGTCAAGTCGGTGGCTAGCGCTAGACCTGCAGTCTGCACCGTATGGACGCCAGCGCCTACGAGTAGAAACGCAAGCGCTGCTGTGGCCTGGCCGATCCAGACCGGCGCACCCGCCGCATGCCATTTGCCGCCGAGCACCAGTAGGGCCAGCGGCATAATGGCCAAACCGGCCCATTGATAGAGCGTGCCTTTGTACATGAAGGGTATGCGGCGCCAACCGATGGCGCTGCGGTGGTGGTCCGAACGGAACCCGATCAGCGCCCGAAACGGGGCGAAGACGAGAGGCATGGCGAGCATGAGGCCGACGAGCGAGGAGGACACGCCGAGCTCCACGATCATCACCCGATTGAGGGTCCCGACCAGCAGCACCAGCGACATACCGACGGAAACCTGGAAAAGCGAAAGCCGGAGGAGACGAGAAAGCGGCAGGTCAGGTGTGGCGACGTCAGCGAAGGGCATGTAGCGCGATCCGGCTGATGCCCACACGCTCATTAGTTTTCTTCCCAGTCGATTCATGACGCTCAATCCCCTCGGGGCACAGAATTCATGGACTCTGCGTGGAACTAGTGGTTGAAAGGGGAATCGGGTCTAGCTAAGGAGTCCCGACTCCCCTAAGACGAACATCTCTAGAGAGTGAAACTGCGCCGTCAACCACCACCGCCAGAAAAAACAGCGGCAAACCATGGAACGGCCATAAGACCGGCAGCATGGACAATGAGCGAGACGGCGATTACACCGCCAAGAAACAGCGGCAGGCCAACGGTAGGCTTAACAACACACCACATTCTACTTTGATTCATTACTAACTCCTTATCCGAGCCACGGCGTGTACACGGCCATCAGGACGTGCGCGATGACTGAGATCACGAAGAACACCCGCGTGCCGTCGATGACGTGCTTGTGGATTTCCTCCGATTCTTTGGTGGTCAGACCGGTGGGCCACACGCGATCTGAATCGGCATGATCTGCCATTGACATATCTCCTGTACTGATCTCGTGCGAACCCCGCACGTAGGTGCCTGCAACCTGCGTTCCCGGGAGGACTCATTTTTTGGTCCCGGTAGGCAAGGTGACGCCCGACTGAGTCGGTTGTCCCAAGCGCCCGGCACCATCCGCCGCTAAGCAGAGGGAGTGCCGGTGTGTACGTCGATAATGTAGAAAGTGTTCAGATGGTGTCAACCTGATATGACTAAAAGTGTGTCAATCAGATATGACAGTCATGGTCGGCAGTGAAAACAGCTGCAAACCGCGAACTAACTTCGCGGGTTTTGGCCCTCGCATGCCCAAAGACGCGTGGTACATCGAAAACCGGCTAATGGCTTAGGCTGAAACCTAATGTGTGACCGGTCAGGAGCCAATGATGTCGGACTTTCAAGGCGCCATGGCTGGCGTGTGGCCGGGCTGATGTTGGGTGCTTGTCTCGGTTATTACGTATAGGATCTCAAGCGAATTCTCCTCGAGCTGCGCGAGGTTTGCGTCAAATGGTATTGCGCGCTTCGCCGCTCCCTGCGCCCAGGATCTTGTCATAAGTAAACGGCTTGGGCGCCGCCGACTTTCGCTTAACCCACTTCGCCTTAAAGAACGGCCTAAAGAGTCAAGCCGCACCACACCTGAAACGACGGAAGCCGCCGAAGCGGCTCCCGAGTAAATCCAAGTCGCGAGATACCAGCGGGCTGCGATGCTATCGCCGACTACCTGCCGGCGATCAGCGCCACCCCACCGGGTGCAACTACTGACGTTTGGTCAGAGTCGGGATGTTAAACAGCGACGACAGTGGCGTCCCATTGTTTGAAAGCAGCGGCAGGCCGAAGCTCGAACGCTTGCTCTTTGAGCTGGTCAGCTGCTTCATGGGGATGATCGCAGAGCCGCTACTCTTCAGCAGCGGAATTCCGAAACTGGAACGTCGATTCGGCTTCGGTGCGTTCAACTCCTTCATCGGAATGATGGATTTGTCGCTGCGCTTCAGCAACCCGATTCCGAACATCGAAGACAACGTCCAGCCCGGCTTAGTGAGCTGTCGGATGTTTATGGAATGTTCGTGTTTGACCAGCGTCGGGATGCCCAGCAGATCGGATAGCGGTGACGGGTCGTAGGGGACATACGCGGGCAGCGAATCGGTGCCAACCGGTCCGAAGCTGTCCATGATTTCTTCAGCGGTCACACCCATACCAAAGGCCGGCCACACGGCCAGCACGGTGTGCCCATTCTGCAGCGCCTGGATACAAGCCTTTCGAAACCGCGCTGCCATTTGGTTTTTGTTGATGGCGCTGACGACCGCCGCGGCGGAGTCATCACCTGGCGTCAGCAGCATGATGGTGTCGTCGCGGAACCCAGCCTGCTTCAGCTGACTTGCCGCTTCCTGAGCCTGTTGTTCTTGTTCATAGAGACGGACGGTCGATAACATAGCTGTTCTCCTTAATCCCAGCCACGGCAAAAAATGTACGCCATCGCTATCGCGATAACTCCCAGTTAGCGTACCGTGAGCACTGTCAAGCTCGTGTGTAGACAGCTCTTCGTGGGTGCACTCCGAACCGTCTCAGATTCCAATCTTGAGTCTCACAGAAAGACCAATTTTGACCCTAAGATCAATCTTTGGCTAAGTCAACGATCGCCAATCGAATAAAGTGTCAACCTTGATTTAACGCTTCGGCGCCCGCGAACAGGTTGAATTCGGTGTTTGGATTGAGGGGGCAGGACCAGGCTTCCCGACCCCATGGCTTTCCCGGGCTTGTTATATTTGCGCGTCGCGACGGTCATCGTAGACCGGAGTCACGCTATGCGCCGCCGGATCGGTAGTTTGGGAGTAGCTATGTTCAAACATTTTCTTCGGGCTACGATGCTCGTGGCCTATCTCGGCGGGTTGCTGATGGCGCCCGTCGCCCTGGGTGGGGGCTTCGACCGCGAGCTGTTTGAGTCGTGGCTGGACATGCGCGTCGGCGGCGGCAAGTCTGACGTCTACTGGTACTCGGAAGGCACCTTTCGCGACTTTCCGGGCGGCGAGGTGACGGCAAAGATGATCGGTTTTGATGCCGGCAAGCTGCTGCGCGATCCGCAAAACCCCGATCGGGTGCAGCACCTTTCCCGTAAGATCTTCTACTTCTTCGACCCCGAGACCGGCGCTCGTTTAGCGCGTGCACCGATCGCCTATCCGCATCAGCTGAAGACCTATGAGCTCGTCGGCGACGAAATCGTCTACACCGTTGAGTCCAACAACGGGCGCTCGGTCTACACGTTGGGCCCGATGGAGAACTACACCGCAAAGCGCATCGGCGATGTTCACTGGTTCAACTACTCGGTCTTCATTCAGCGCGGTAGCGGTAAGTTCGAGAACTCTGACTTCTTCGTCCAACCAGATAAGGGGCAGCCGGATCAGCAGCGCTTCCAGCACGCCTGGACCTCCTATGGCGTAGGGCCGATCATGTCCAGCGCGGTTGCCTGGCGATATTCGAGCTTTGACGAAATGCCGAAGGCGATTACCGAAATTGTTCGGTCTGAGGCGCCGATGTGGATGCTGGCGCCTCAGGACCTGAAAGAGATTGACCGCATGCGCCAAGCGACGTTGGCAAAACCCAAATGACGCGCGATCGGCTTCGCTAGTCGCTGGCTCTGCCGGTCTCGGCGCCGGAATCTAGCGGAATGACGTTGCCTGGCTCAGGATCTAAAGCGATACCGCTGCCGGCGCTGTTGCTGCGGATGTGCAGATCCCGCTGCGGGAACGGAATTTCGATGCCGGCCTGCGCCAGGCCACTCTCAAGTTCCCACATGTAGGCAGCCCTGGCCCGGCCGGGCCGCTGCACGCCGCTCCGGTTGACCCAAACCAGCAGCTGGAAATCCAGCGAGTTGTCGCCGAAGTTCACGAGCCTGATCTGCGGCTCATGCGCGGGAATATGTTTCAGGGTGTAGTCCACGCGTTCGGTGGCTTCCAGCGCAACTTGTTTCACCAGGTCTTTGTCGGTGCCGTAAGCCACGCCAAAGTTGACCCGCAGTCGCGCGAAGCCCTCGACCATCGTCCAGTTCACCAGCCGGGTGCTGACGAATTCCGAGTTGGGCACCACAACGTCCACGTTGTCATTGGTGTTGATGCGGGTGGCGCGCACGCTGATCTCTCGGACGGTGCCGCGCAGGCCCGAATCGAGCTCGACGTAATCACCCACCTTCAGGCTGCGGTCAAACAGGAGTATCAGACCGGACACAAAATTGTTGACGGTGGTTTGCAGGCCGAAACCAATACCCACCGACAGGGCGCCGGCGATCAGCGCAATGGAGGTGAAGTTGAGCCCGAGCGTCGACAGGCCAATCAGAAACCCGACCGTGATAATCAGGTAGTGAAGAATTCGGCTGGCGGCATACAGTGAGTGAGTCTGGGTGATATGCCGGCGGTCTTTCATCCGCTGCAGCGCCTTGCGAACGAGCCAGGACAGCATGTAGGTGGCGAAGAGAATCAGCGCAACCTTCAGGAGCTCGCCGAGGGTCACCGGGTCATCACCGATGGTGAACGGCGTTAGGTTGACCCACTGGCTCGCGGTGTCCGTCATGCTGTCAAAGGCGAGACGGATGCTCAGCCAGACCGCTGCCCAGCCTGTGTCCGCCCCGGCCAGCTCGCGCGACAGCAGCTCATCAAGCAGCCGCTCCTGCGCCAGCAGGCTGCTCAGTTCCTTAATTTCCCGAAGGTTGTTGACCGCCAACTCCCGCGCCTGCTGATCAGCGTTACGCAGGTCGCGGGCTCGAGCCGTGATGGCATCGCTGGGCGGGTCAAGCAGAAAAGAAACGGTCAGCCGCTGCCAGCCGTTGAACTCCCCCTCGCTCTGGTCCAGCAGGGCGCGTAGTGCGTCCAGGTGCTCCTGCAGAACCGCCGGGTCGACCCCTTCCTCGGTCTGACCCTCGTGCCAGAGGATCACGCCCCGCTGCCGCATGCGCGTCAGGTCCAGTCGGGTTGTCTTGATCAGTGCGGCGAGAAGCTGCTGTCGAATCAGCTGCGCTCGGACCTGCCCCTGCGGCGTGGTCTCGTCAACCTCCAGCAACTCCCGGCGCCTGACGTCCAGGGAAGTCTGCGCTTCACCAAGCTGGTCAGCCAGCGAGTCAAGCTCCTGCTGCGCGGCCTCGAGTTCGAATCCCTCCGGCGATAGCTGGGCGCGGCCGACCACCAGCTGCTGACGATACTGATTGATCTCCCGCTCCAGCCGCTTTTGCCTGGCCTCGGCCCGTCCGTCCCGCAGCTCGAGCACCGCCAGGCTGGCACGGCTTGCAATGGCCAGGATTGAGGTGCTGAGCGCACCGATCGAGCCTTCGTCCTCAGCGCGGTGTTTGAGGATGTCAGCGTCGTAGCGGCTACGCGATTGGGCCAGCAGGTCCTTAGAGCCGGTGAGATTTTCATTCAGGTCGGTCAGCGCGATTTCACGCGTGCGAATCTCGTCAGCGCTGTTGAACAAATCGTTGAGGCTGAACGCCCCGTCGGTCCTGACGATGATGTCGGGCGTGTCGTCGGCTTCCCGACCGAGTTCCTCAGCAAACGCATCCAGGCGTTCTTTGGCGACTTCAGCGCGCTGCGGGATATCGCCGCTGTCCGCCACAGAAAGCGACAGCACCGCCTCGTCGATCGCGGTTTTGAGTGCAGCGATACGGGCGGCGCGGTCGACGTCAGGCCCAGAGATGGCGTTCCACCAGCCGGGCTGCAGGCGCCCAACTTCGGGCATCGGGATTTCGGGGGTCTCACTTTCACCGCCGCCCAGGGGCAAGGATTGGCCCCAAGCGATCCCGGGCAGCAGTCCCTGACCCAGCATCACGATCAGCACCATGATCGGTGCTAGCGTGAAGCGCTTGACTCGATGGTGATTGGCTAGGCAGCGCTGTCTCATATGTTTAAAGAATAGCATTGCTGCCGGCTCACTCACTCCGGCGCCTTTTGGACTCGTGCTGAACTACAACGAACTGGTAAGTCAAGACACTAAAGCTGGCGCAGCAATACCTGACTCACCTGTGCCGAAAAACTGTTTTGCGAGCGCTGGTCTTCGATCAGCACGCGGCGCTGTTTGAGAAGCTGGCCGATCAGCGACTGAAGCGCCTCGCGTTCCGCTCGAATCTCGCCGAGAGCGTGGCTGAGCTCTTCAGCGTTCATGCTGCGTAATGATGCGGGAAGCTGGCGGGCGTCGAGCACATCGAGATGAGTGCGACCTTCAGCTAGATCCTGGATCAGGTCACCCTCACGATGGAGCACTCGCTCCGAAGCGTTGCCAAACGCCAGTCGTTCGATCTGCTCGCCGTCTCCCAGATCCTCGGTCTCGCGTGCATGATCGAGCGTGTCAGTCTGCTGAAGGTCGTTGCCGTAGGGGACGATGGTGGCATTAAGCCGAGCGCTTAGCGCAACAAGGTCCTGATCCATGGGCGTGGCGGGATCGGGAGCGTCCCGTCCCGTCGGCAGATGTAGCAGGCTTCCCGAGCCCAGGCTCTCCAGCTCCTCAAAGCTGCGGCGGGTGTCGCTCGCGTTGCCGATCAATACGGGGTTGATGACCACACCCTGCCTGTGCGCCTGGGCCAGGATCTCTGGATACTGAGGCTCGTCGGGGTAGATCTTCGGCGGCGCGTCACCGATCAGAAAAATCACGCGGAGGGTTGCATCGCCGGAATCCCAGCCTGCTCGCTGGATGGTTTCAAACAGTGCCTGGTGCACCGCCTCGGGCGTGTCGCCGCCACCGCCGGCGCTGAGTTCGGACAGCTTCGCATGGATGTGATCGAGATCTTCCGTCAAGGGAGATAGCCGTGTGACGTAGCTGTCTTCCCGGTCTCGATAAGCCATCAGACATAGCCGTAGCCGGGGGCGGGCGTCGGATCGGGCGATCTGGTTTGCGATGTACCACACCTTTTCTTTGGCGGTCTGAATCGCCGCCGACATCGAGCCTGTGGTGTCCAGCACGAAGCAGGCGTCCACCTGCCGGTATCGCGCTGAATCGACTAAGGCCGACTTGGCCGGCGGGGGGCTGACCGCGGGTTGAGCCTGGGATTGGGCCCGGGCAGTCGGCCAGGCGAGGAGGAGAGCCAGAAGCAGTAAACGCATGGGTCTTATCACCGATGAGAGGACAGGTGGCTGAGCTTGTCGCCTTGGGTGGGTATTTCTGTGGCGCCGCCGGGTCTTTCATAGGGCTCTGCGTTCCACCTACCCGACGCGGCGCCGGCCCTCACTCTCCGCGCCCGCTGGCTTCAACCGCCGGTAGGGTGGCCGCTCGTCAACCGATCACAAACCGATAATTCGGCAGGCCGTACCTTCTTTTGGCATAGTTCCGTCCTGCAACCCGGAGCCCCGCGTGCCCGAGATACCCGACATCAAGCTTTACCGTGATGCGCTCGCCGCCCGGCTCGTCGGCAAGAAGCTCCTGGGGATGCGGGTCGGCTCGCCGTTTGTGCTGCGCAGCGTTTCACCGGCGCCCGGAGATCTGGTCGACCGTAAGATCCTGGAGGTGGGCCACATGGCCAAGCAGCTCCTCCTGACGCTGGAAGATGAGCACTTCATCCTGATTCATCTGATGATCGCCGGGCGCTTCCGATGGTCAAAGGCGGGCGCCAAGATTCCGCGTGGCAGCGGTCTGGCGGCCTGGGATTTTGCTCATGGGACGCTCATCCTTACGGAGGCCAGCAAGAAAAAGCGTGCGTCGATTCACCTGCTCAAAGGGCGCGAGGCGCTGGTGCCGTTTGACCGGGGTGGTGTGGACCCACTGACCTGCAGCCCCGAGGCGTTCCGCCAACGCCTGACGGAAGTGGGCCACACGCTGAAGCGTGCGCTCACCGACCAGCGTCTGCTCGCTGGCATTGGCAACGCCTACTCCGACGAAATCCTGTTTGCGGCCCGTCTGTCCCCGCTCCAGCTCACGCGAAACCTTAGCGACGAGGAGTGGCAGCGTCTCTATCGGGCAACGCAACGCACATTAAACGTATGGATCGAGCGGCTCGCAGACGAGTCGGGTGATCGGTTCCCCGCGAAAGTCACCGCATTTCGTCCTGAGATGGCCGTACACGGTCGCTATGGGGAGCCGTGCCTGGTGTGCGGCAGCCCCGTGCAGCGCATTCAGTACGCCAGCAACGAGGCCAACTATTGCGCCCGCTGCCAGACCGGTGGCCGCCTGTTGTCGGATCGGGTACTGGCTCGCCTGCTGAAAAGCAGCTGGCCGCGCAGCATCGACGAGCTGGAATAGTTGTTGGGCTGAGGGGGCAGGCGGAGCGCCAGACCCCTTGAAAAAAGCCGGCGAGATTCCCACCTATTCTTCGTGGTCGCCTGATGGGGCCACGTTTTCGGCCGCACGATGACGTGGGCCACAACACAACCTATTGCTTCTAAGGAGAATAGTATGACCTCTTTTGATTTCAGCCCGCTGTATCGCTCCGCTATTGGCTTTGAGCGCATGGCCAACCTGCTAAGCAACGCCAGCCGCGTCGAGCAAAGCAGCGGCTTTCCCCCGTACAACATCGAATCCACCGGAGAAGACCACTACCGCATTACCATGGCGGTGGCAGGATTCGCGGAGGAAGACCTCGATATCACCTCCGAGCAGAACACGCTGACCGTTGTCGGTGCCCGCAAGCAGCAGGACGACAAGCGGGAGTTCCTGTATCGCGGAATCGCGGAACGGTCTTTCGAACGTCGCTTTCAGCTCGCCGACCACGTCCGGGTTATTGGCGCCCGGCTGGAGAACGGCCTGCTTCACATCGACCTGGTCCGGGAATTGCCCGAGGCGATGAAGCCGCAGAAGGTTCGAATCGAAGGTGCAAAAAATTTGCTTGAGGGTGACCAAGCAGCCGCCTGATCGAGCATTAACCAGACCAAAAGGGCGTCCTCGGGCGCCCTTTTTTTATGCGGTTTTTGCGGCTTTTTTGTACTCGGCCTTTCCGAGTGTCAATGTAAGTGACTGATTTGCCAAATGGCCTTATGCACACCCGGATTTGGGCCGTCACAAACGTGAAATATAGCTGTCATAATTGGCTTGGCTTTCCCGGCGAATGCTGTAAGTGATTGATTCTTAGAAGCTAAACGGGATGAGCAAATTTTGATCAAAGTGCAGCGGGCCCATATGTTTGGTCGGTTTGAGTGACCGCGACAAGGGGATGTCCACATACTTATCCACAGGATATGTGGACAAGAAGCGAAACGTATTTTGGCTCAAGTAGTTGGCGGCGATACCGATGAACAACTCTTAACTAAGTGCCCTAACTGCGCTCGGCGCCGTAGAAGAGCACTGCTACTATAGACGCCATAATGAGTCAACGCCGTCAACAGCTGCTGACACTGCTCGAATCGTTACGATCCGAGCTCTCGCAGGTCACGCTCGATGAAGCCCGAGCCGCCGAGCTGACGCGTCTGATCGACGCCATGGAGGAGCAGATTCCGGAGCAGGACGATCCGTCGGTGCATCCCGATCTGCTTAAGGAACTCAACCGCGAGGCGACCAGCCTTGAGGTCGAGCATCCCGACACCGTGGCGACGGTGCGAACGCTGATCAATATGTTGAGCAATCTGGGTATCTAATGCCGTCGCGAGACTACCAGATCGTGTTTCGCGGCCGGGTTACGCCCGGAACTACGCCGGAACAGGCCAGGGAGAACCTGGCAAAGCTGTTCAAAGCTCAGCCAGCGCAGGTCGAGAAACTGTTCGACGGTCGCCGGCAGGTGCTGAAGAAGGGACTCGAGCGTGAGGCGGCGGATCGCTATCGTACGGCGCTCAGGCAAGCCGGACTGATCGTGTCGGTGGTCAGCGCTGAAACCGAGCGCAGTGCCCAGGCCCGAGTGACACCACCGCAAGAAGATCCGCCCAGCACACCGCCACCGGCCGAGTCCGCTCCGTCACCGGGTCGCGCCAGCTTTGCCATCGACGATCCTGCTGAGTCGGTAAGCACCGGTAAGGCGGTGTTTCAGGTTGACGACTCGCCAGGTGACGCGCCGGAAGCTGGAGCTGCGGAAACCGCTGGTGCCGCAGAGCCGGCCGAGCCCAATAGCGAGGACGTCGCCGTGGCCGCCGCCGACGCCGAACAGCCGGACACGGCCGAGCTGGCCCCGGTTGGCGTTCAGCTGGTTGCACCGGAAGTCATCGAGCCGCTGACCTTCGATCTGGCTGACATAGAGCTTGCGGAGGCGGGTGAGTTGGTCGACGAAACGGCGCCGCCGCCCCCGCTGGAGGTCGATACGAGCAGCCTCAGCGCCAGCGAAGCATTCGACGCGTTGGACGAACACGAAGCGCCGGCAGCGCCGGAAATCGATTTGAGCGGGTTTGATGTCGCCAGCGATGAGGGGCCGGTGGATTCCGCTGAACCCCCGGCAGCGCCCGAGATCGATACCAGCGGCCTCTCGGTCACCGAAGAATTCGATAGTCTAGACCCCGATCAGCGCGAACCGACACCCTCGATCGACACCAGCCATCTGGAGCTCCTCCCCGGGCCTGAATCTGACGCCTGAGCTAACTCGCTGCTTCTCTGCAATTTTTCTTCACTTAACGCGGTCTACTATGAGACCTGCGACAATTTGGAAGAAAGCATGAAACGTCGAGTGTTTGTTGCGAGTGCGGCCGCTGCCGCAGTGGGTGCCGCCAGCATCAGCGGCTGGGCAGCCAATCAGCGAAGGGTACCGATGACCGATAGCGATATTGAGGACATGCAGGCTCGCTGGCAGGATTTCCTGGCAGAGAACCACGGTCTGGATCTCTCTCTTGATCCATTTGAGCTGACCGACGCGCAGTGGCGCGAGCAGCTCGCGTCAGACCTGGCCTACAACGTTCTCCGCCGCGAGGGCACGGAGCGAGCGGGTTCCCATCCGTACAACGTTGAGAAACGGCCCGGCGTCTTCGCCTGCGCCGGCTGTGGGCTCCCCCTGTTTACCTCCGAGATGAAGTATGACAGCGGGACCGGCTGGCCAAGCTTCTTTACCGAAATTCCCGGCCATCTGGCGACCAAGCGAGACTTCAAGCTGGTGTGGCCCCGGACCGAGTACCACTGTATCCGCTGTGGCGGGCACCAGGGCCACGTGTTCGACGACGGCCCGGCGCCTACCCGTCAGCGCTTCTGCAACAACGGCGTGGCGCTGAAGTTTGTCCCGCTAGAGTCCTGAGCTTCAGATTTGCAGTGGCCGGCCGGTGCCGGTCACTGCGGTTGGTCATCGCTCCAGCCACTCGAAGAGATACTCATCCGCCTCTTCTGAGTCCATCACGACGAGAGCCTCGATCAATCGACGCTTGAAGGTCGGGTCGGTCTCTTCCTCCAGGGCCATCACGACCGCCTCATCGGACTCCTGGATCATCCAGGTCTCCACCACCACCGACTTTTCTTCAGGCGTGCCGTTGCGATAGATCCGCAGCAGCTCCTCGTCAGCGCTGACGTCCATCACCGCCATGGCCCGGATCGCTTCGGCACGCAGCTGCGGGTCGGTTTCGGTCTTCAGAATACCGCGCACGCCCTCTTCGTTGTCCCCGGCCATCATGTGCTGCAGGGCGGTGCGCTTGAGCTCGGGTGTCGCGAGGCTCGGATACAGGTTCGTGAGTCGCTCTCCTTCATCCAGCATGCCCAGCGTCTGGATCGCCATCATCACAATCTCGGGGTTGCTGTTGCTGCGAATCATGTCGACCGCAATCTCGGCGCCGTCGTCCAGCAGCATCAGCGCCTCCAGCATCGCGCGGTCAACCTCGGGCGATTGCCCCCGAAGCTCCCGATAAAGATCCATGACCGCCTCGCTTTCGTCGAGGATGGCCAGCGTCTGGATGGCCCTTCGCGACACTTCGGGGCTCGTGCTGCGCCGGGCGACCGCCAGGACCGTTTCCGCGCCGGAATCCATGATCGTGACCGCCTCAAGAATGGCCACCAGCTCCTCGGGACTGGTGGCGGTGGCGGCCAGCCTCGCCAGCATCTCGTCGCTGCTGCCGTCGTCGCCGGCCATGCCGAGGCTGCGGATGGCCGTTACGCGCAGCTCCGGGTCGGTCTCCGATTCGATGATGCCCGCCAGTTCGGACACGTCGCCGCTGATCGCCAGCGCCTCGAGCACCGCTCCCCGTTCCCGGGTGCCCGGCAGGTTACGGTAGATACCTTTGAGCTCTTCAACGGCGCCCATGCCACCCAGGGTCACAATACCGTGACGCTGGAGATCAGCGCTTTTTTCCTGCCCGATGAGTCTGGCCAGCGCCTCCGGCTCATCGGCCATCAGGTGTGCATCGATAATCGCGCGACGCACAGACTCGGACGTGCTGGCTCGATAGAGCTCCGTCAGCTGGGGAATCGCAGCCCCGTCAGAGCCGGCGCTAAGCATGTGAATCGCCTGGATTTGCAGATCCGGTTCATCGCTGTCCAGGGCCGTGCGCAGCACGAGCTCGTTGGCTTCCGCGCTGTCGCTGGCGGCGAGGATAAACAGCAGCTGCCGGCGCGTGTCGGGATCGGGATTGCCGGCGAGCATATCCCTGATCAGCGGTAGGGCGCGATCGGGGTTGTCGTCAATCAGCCGCTGCAGCGCGAAGAGCCGCAGCTCCGCGTCCTGGCCCACGTCTGGTTCACCCTGGTCTAGCTCGTCGAGCAGGGCCGCGGCATCGTCCGTCCAGGGGCTGTCCGGATAGCGCCGAACCACCTGCTTGGCCACCCCGCCTGCCTCCCGCTCGCGGCCGAGCTGACGCAGCGCGTAAGCCCGCCAGTAAAGCGCTGCGTCGACGCGCTCGCGGCGACGCTCAGCGTCACGAAACGCTTCGACTGCCGCGCTCCAGTCCTTTTCTCGCAGCGCTTCCTGGCCTCGCTCATACGCTTGAGCAGAAGCCTGAGTCGACCAGCTGACCAGGCCCAACAGCAACGACAACGTGCATAAAATCTTCATAAAGCTTCCTTAGATTCGATTTTCTTCCGTCAATGAATGACGCAATGCCCGCACCCGGAAAAGCAGATCACTGTCTACATAGTCCCGGACCGGGCCGAGTTCCTGCGTGTCCTGCGCGTTGGACAATTCCAGCAGCAGTGCCTCCATGTCCTGCAGCAGCAGGCTGAGTGGTTGGCTCACCTGGCTGCCGCCCGCTATGCGGTACAGTCGATTGGCCTGCAGCAGCGGTTGCGCACTGGCGCTCAACGATGCCGTTGCCGGCCCGTTGTTGGCCACTTCCGTCAGCAGCAGCTCCGCCTGCTGCAGGTGTAGCGCCAGTTCCCGCATCAGCAGCGTCTGGGCGTCCAGCGCCAGCGCGGGTTCCGCTGGCTGGTTCATCGTCTGACCCATCATGAAGGCCACCACACCCACCACCAGCAGTGCGGCAATGCCCGCCAGCGAAAACCGCGGTGCCAGCAGCATCCTGCGCCAGCGGGACGCTGGTGCCGCCGACGAGGCGGCGCTCGACCCCAGCTCAGGAACCAGGCGCTGCCACACCTGCTGCGGATAGTCCGGGCCGGGGGTCGGAAGCGGCGCCTGCTCAATCCGAGCCAGGCCCTGACTCAGCGCTTCGAGCCGCGCTGACAGCTCGGGATCACTAGCCACTCTGGCCGCCAACGACGGATCGTCGTGCTCACCGTAATAAAGCATGAGCAGGTCGATATCCGAGATTGGTTCCTTAGGTTTGTTCATCGATGTAAGTTCCTAGTGTCCGCCTGACAAGACGGATTGCCGGCGCTCATGCCAGCGCCTCCAGCTGGTCTCGCATTTTGTGTACCGCGCGGAAAATCGCCTGCTTGCACGCGCTGTTGCCGATCTCCAGCAGCTCACAGATTTCGCTGATGGAGTGGCCTTCGAAGTGCCGCAACGTGAACGCGGTCCGTTCCATATCGCTGAGCCGCTGCAGGGCGGTCATCGTCCTGCGCAGCAGATCTTCGCTTTCTGCCGGGCAGCTCTCGGCGGCCCGGGGCTCCGGCGCGTAGTCCGGCTGTTCGTCGACTTCAAAGCGCTGCCGGCTCTTTTGCTTGCGCATGAGGTCCAGCGCCGCGTTGACCGTAATCCGGTGAATCCAGGTGCCGAAGCGAGCCCGGCCGTCAAACTTTTCCAGGCTCCGGTGGGCCTTGATCCAAGCTTCTTGCACCACGTCCTGCGCGGCCGACTCATTGCCCGTCAGGCGCAGCGCCAGGCGGTGCATGGCCTCGGAGTGGTCGAGCACCAGCGTTCGAAACGCCATGCGGTCGCCGCGGCGTGCCTTGTCGACAAGCTCAGCGTCTGACAACACGCTGCACCGGTGGTAAAAGTCGATTCATGCCTGTTGGACGGAGTTGTCCGGCGCGCGGTTAGCCCGAAATGCATGCCGGTACAAAACGAGCCGAATCATGGGCGCGGCCGAGATGTCTGACCAGGCACCTGCCAGGGAACCCACCGCTTGTTCCGCAGCGCAACCACGTGGTGAAATGACGGGGTATCCGCAGGAATATGGCTATGGTCAAAGCTCATTTATCGACTCCGCTGCTGCTGTTGCTGGCCACGCTGGCGGCATTGCTGCCGGCCGGCAGCGCAGACGCCAAAAAAGTCTACATCGAACTCAACGAGGCGGTCGCGCAGTGCGCTGATCAGTGCAACGTGGTCAAGATGCAGTGTCGCGCACACGCCAAAGACCAGTACGACTACTGCAAGGCGGTGTTCCGGGAGCAGCAGCGCCAATTCAACTGGTGTCGCCGCCAGGGTGGAAACTGCATCCGTCCGCAGCGGTGTCCCGTGCTGCAGACGAAGGGTTGCACCATCAACTACGACCTTTGCTTCGAGTCCTGCGGCGGCGTCATCGAGGACAGCAAAGAGCTCAAGAAGCGCCAGAAGGCTGAGGAGAGGGCGGCGCGCGAGGCGGCCAAGGACGAACCCTGACGACGGCGTATCCTGGTCCGGTTGATTTGGCCGGCGGCTTGCGCGTCAACCCCTAACGGCTCTTTGGACCCTGCAGCCATGAGAACAGAAAGACGATGAAAATCGGCCGGCCCATCGTGCTTGCGGGTGCGTTCCTGCTGCTGATTGCGGGCATGGCGGGCTGCGCGGGGCCTGCCAAAAGAGAATATGTTGACCCGCAGGGAGCGGAAGCGGAGCAGTGCCTGCAGTTTTGCCAGCGCGAACGGTTTGTCTGCCGCACCCCCATCCAGCGCCGTGACGAGGACTGTCAATATCGGTACCGGATTGTCTACGCTCAGTTTCTGCGCTGCCTGGAGGTCCGGGGGAATCGTGGTGGATGCGTCAGGCCCGGCCCCTGTCCGGTCCCAAACTACAGCGGCTGCAGCGAAGGCTATGACCAGTGTTTTGTCGGCTGCGGTGGCCGCATCATCGGCGAGGAAGATGACGATTACCGGGTGGACTGAAAACACACCTCGTGCACCGCGTTCCAATCTCGGATGAGCACCCGGCCTCGCGAGAGCTCCAGCCAGCCGGCCTGGCGCCACTCCTGCAGATACTGATTGACGATCTGCCGCGATATCCCCAGAAACTGAGCCAGCTCGCTCTGAGAGATTTCCAGCTGGACCCCCTCGCTGCTCGTTTTGCCCAGGAGCTCCGCCAGCGTCAGCAGGCGGCGCGCCAGGCGGCCCTCCACCGGCATCAGGGAGAACTCTTCGATCAGTTGTGATGACCAGCGCAGCCGATCGCAAAGCAGCGTTAGCAGATCCCGCGCCAGCTGCGGGTTGTCCTCGAGGAGGGGAGTGAAGTGGCTGCGCTGGATCACCAGCAGCCGGCACTTTTCCATGGTGCGGGCCGCGGCCGTGCGGGGCCGCCCGTCGATCAGGGCCACTTCGCCGAGGACGTCGCCGGTCTCCAGCACCGTCAGAGAAAACTCACGTCCATCAGCGCCGGTGATGTAGACCAGCACCTTGCCGCTGGCGATGCCGTAAAGCGCGTCCCCCGGGTCTCCCTGATTGAAGAGCAGGGTGCCCTTGCTGACCTCCCTCGACTGCGCAAGCGCCGCAAGCTGATCCAGCCGCTCGCCCGGGAGATTGCCAAAAAGGAGGCTGTGTTCGAGGATTTCCCGTGGTGTCATGCGCCTACCTTAGCAGGCCCAGTCACTGGGCGGACCGCTAAGGTCCTTGCGATTCACCGTCCACAAAATCGCCGAGCGAGCGCGATGCCATGTTCTCTACGTTCAGGCGTGCGGCGGTGAGCAAAAGCTCCGGCTGAATTCGCCGCGTGTGGTCTGGACTTGAGTATTGAAAAACCACCTCACCGTTTTTCGAGATGATGAAGCTCGATGGGACGGGCAGGGCGCCGGTTTCCAGTCCGCTGTAGCTGGCCAGCAGACGACCACCCTCAAAATAGCGCTCAAGCGTGGTTTGCGACAGCTGATAGGCGATGCCAAAGGCCCGGGCCGCGCTGAGGTCAGAATCCGAATAGAGTTTGTACGGTGCATCGGGGCCGGGGTCGCCAAACGACAGGAGTTCCGGCCGGTCGGGGCTAATGAACCAGATGTCGTAACCCAGCTCGACCAGCTTAGCCTCGATCTTCCGCAGGCCGGAAAACTGCGTGACGCAGTAGGGGCACCAGCCGCCGCGGAAAAAGGTCACTACCACGGGCCGCTCGAGGTGTTTCGGGCTGAACGACAGGCGGCTGCCTGACATGCCGGAAACCTTAAATTCCGGCGCAGGGCTGCCGGGCAGCAGCGGCCTGACGCTCATCGGACCCGTCCCGATGGCGTCATAGTCGGGCATTTCCATGGCCAGCGCGGGCTGGTCGATCAGGCTGCTCGCGCCGAGTGTTCGGGTCTGCGGGTTCTGCGCGAGCGCCAGTCCTGCAGCGCCGAGCAGCGAAAGAAAAAGGGCAAAAAAGCCTAACTTGCGGGTTGTTGAGTGCGTCACCGGATTCTCCCGTCCTGCCAAAAAGTCTCGTTCAAGGGACCGGAGATATCGATTCTGCTTTCGCCATCGGGTGATTCTCAGAAGATTCCGGCTTCAACGCCGGCGCTCAACGTACAGCCCAACGTCTCAACCCGATCGATGAATTCGGCTTCGAACGGCCCTCGCAGCGTCAGCATCGGTTGCACCATCCGCCAGCGCAGGCCGGTGATGATCGTCTCCAGCTGCCGGGCGGTGCCTTGGCCATCCTGGCCGGCGCGAATGTAGATGCCCACCGGAAGCCCCTGGGTGTTCTCCAGGCAGGGATAGTAGATTCGTTCTAAAAAGTCTTTGGTCAGCCCCGCCATCGAGCCAAAGTTCTCGGTTGTCCCGATGATCAGGCCGCCGGCCTCAAGCACGTGGCTGGCCTCCACGTCGCGAGGCGCCAGCTGGACCAGCGCGTCATGCCGTTCGGTGCCGGCCTGCATCCCGCGCAGCAGCGCCTCGGCGAGCGTTTGGGTGTTGTCGCTGGGGGTGTGACAGACCGCAAGGATGGGTTTCATGACTCCGCTGCGCCAGGCTTGCCGTGGAGAGAGATCATTAGCTTAATCGTTTTGGTGAATCAGCGGGTGAGGGGCGGGCGAACCACTGGTCCCTGAACACCACCACTGGTCACAAAATGGCGGCTGCCCCGTGAATTATCTCTTAGGGTGCAAACAAAACCTGGGGACTCCCGTTGATGAAATTCATGACCGCCGCCGCAGCGCTGCTGCTTAGCCTTGCCACGATGGCCGAGCAGCCGGCCGAGGATCTTTCCTGGCAGCATTACGGCGGAACCCTCGCCGGCGATCGGTATTCGCCGCATCGGCAGCTGACGCCTGACAACGTGCAGGCGCTCCGCCAGGTCTGGCAATTCCGCACCGGGGACGCGGCTGACGGCAGTCAGCACAGCCGGTCGAGTTCCTTCAAAGCGACGCCGATCCTCTTCGACGGGCTGCTCTTCGTGGTTTCGGGCTTCAATCGGGTATACGCGCTTGCTCCCGACACGGGCGAACTGCGCTGGCGTTTCGATCCGGAGGTCGACTTTGGCCAAAGCTATTCCGAGCTTTTCACCGCCCGCGGTGTCAGCGCCTGGCGTGGGCCAGGGCGGGGAAGTTGCGCGTCGCGAATCTATCTGGGAACCCTCGATGCCAGGCTTATTGCCCTGGACAGCCAGTCGGGTCGTCCTTGTGAGGACTTCGGTCAGGGCGGTGTCGTAAATCTGAGCCGGGGGATCGCAAGTTTTCGCCGTGGCGAGTATTCGCTGACCTCGCCGGTGACGGTCGTCGGTACTACGCTGATCGTGGGGTCTTCGATCGGAGACAACGGTGGCGTGCGCCTGGAGCCTGGCACCGTGCGCGCCTTTGATGCTCGCAGCGGCGACCTGAAGTGGTCGTTCGACCCGGTCCCCAAGAACCCCGGGCAAAGCGAGGCCGCGGGCTGGGACTCTAGCCAGGCGGCACGCACCGGCGGCGGCAACATGTGGTCTGTCGCGTCGGCGAGCGAGGCGCTCGGCTTGGTGTATGTGCCAACAACCAGTCCATCGCCTGACTTTTTTGGTGGTGAGCGAAAGGGTCCGAACAGCTATGCCAACTCGGTTGTTGCGCTCGACCTCGAGAGCGGCGCCGTCCGCTGGCATTTTCAAACCGTTCATCACGACCTCTGGGACTACGACCTGGCGGCGCAGCCGGCGCTCACCCGGCTATCCGAGGGCGGCCCGCTGATGCTGCTCCAGGCGACCAAGATGGGTCACCTGTTTGCACTCAACGCAGCGACCGGCGAGCCGCTGTTTCCGGTCGGCGAGCGTGCCGTTCCGGCGTCGGACGTACCTGGCGAAGCCGCAGCGGTCACCCAGCCTTTTCCGGCGCCAGCCCTGGCGCTGCATCCTGACAGTTTTGAGCTTTGGGGCCACAGTCCGGCCATGAAAAGCTACTGTGCTCAGCTGCTCGAGGGGCGACGCTGGGAGGGGCTTTTCACGCCTCCGAGCCTGGAGGGCAGCGTTCTTTATCCGGGCAACGGCGGCGGTACCAACTGGGGTTCCATGAGCGTGGATGCAGCCCGTGGTATTGCGGTGCTGGGCATCAATCGACTCCCCACGGTGGTCGAGCTGATTCCGCGAAAGGAGTTCAAAAAACGTCGGCGAAAGGAGGAGGGCGGCCCTCAGGGTGTGCAGTTCACGAGCCAGTCCGGCACGCCCTACGGCATGGCCCGCTATGACGTTTACGATCCCGAACAGGTATTACCCTGCCATCGTGGCCCCTGGGGAACCTGGGTGGCGGTGGATCTGAGGCAGGGCCGGGTGCTGTGGGAGACGCCGGCCGGGCCTTTCCCAAACGCCAAAGATCACCCCGAAGCCCGAAACTGGGGTTCGTTGCTGTCCGGTGGGCCTGTAATGACCGCTGGTGGACTAACGCTCGCCCCGTCCCGCTGGGATCGGACGCTGATGGTGATGGCCAGCGACACCGGCGATGTTCTGACGCGGATTACGCTGCCGGCGCAACCGCAGGCGACACCGATGACGTACCAAATGAATGGCCGACAGTACGTGGTCTTGACGGCCGGCGGCAGTCAGCCGGAGGGCAGCATGCCGGGAGATTTTGTGCTGGCGTTTGCTCTGCCTGAGTAAGCGGTCTACTCCTAGCTGAACCGGGTCGGCGATCAGGGTGCTGCCGCCGCTGCCGGTTTACGTTAGAGTTTTCGGACTGCTGGATTCGATAAGGTGTTTACCGAGGCGTGAAAGAACTGCCGCCCTACCGCGTTTTCTGGATGCCGGGCTGTTCCAGCTGTCTGCGGACCAAAGAGTTTTTGATCGAGCACGGTATCGTGTTCGAGTCGATTAACGTCAAGGAAGTCCCGGAAGCGTTGACCGAATTGGCGGAGCTGGGGTTTCGCTCGGTGCCGGTGATGGCCCGGGGAAGGGAAGGTACTTACTGTCAGGATCTTCGCGATGTGGCGGCTTTTGTGGGGGTGGCGATCAGTGAGCCTGCTCTGACGCCGGCGCAGTATGTGGACAAATGCCAACGCGTAATCGACGCTGCGTGTCGCTACGCCCGTCAGCTTTCCAGCGGGCAGCTCAAGGGAAGTTTTCCAGGTCGAGATCGACCCTACAGCGATCTGGTCTATCACATCTTCATGGTGATCAATGCATTCCTCGAATCGGCTCAGGGCGGCCGTCTGGACTACGAGTGGTTCGAGCGACTGACGCCCGAAGGCGTGGAAACCGGCGAGCAGCTTGCGGCGCTCGGTAGGCAGGTCAGTACGCAGCTCGCTGCCTGGTGGGATGCGGCGGGCGGCGTGCTGCCGGACCGGCTAGACACCTACTACGGCCAGCGGCGTTCGCTGAACGTTTTGGAACGAACCACCTGGCACGCGGCCCACCACTGTCGGCAGCTGGAAGCGCTGGTGAAGCAGTTTGGCTTTGTCCCCGATGGACCGCTGGGCGACGCCGAGCTCGCGGGGCTGCCGCTGCCCCGCGAGGTTTATGACAACGAAGTCTCGATGAGTTGAGCCCGACCGCAGCGGTGAGTGAGAGTAGAAGTGTCCGCCAGCCTACGTTTCCAGTCCAAACGGATCGTAGCCATGAATGTCGCCTTTCTTTGGCAATCCGCAGAGCGCGTTGGAGGCCAGCCGGCCGCCCATGACCGTGCCCTCCACGCTGCCGACGTTCAGGCCGGTGTAGATCCAATCACCGGCGATGGTCAGGTTGTGATATCCCGTCGCGTCAGCCCTCAGCCGATACTTGGCGCTGCCAGGCGGGCTGGTGACATAGCGTTCCGTCGGATCGATGTTGGCGCGCCAGAACTGGGTCTCGAAGCGCCTGGCTCCGCGTGGCGCAGCGTTCGGGTCCGCGGCATGCAGCAGGCTTAGATCCAGGCCGACTGGGTCGGCCGCGCCCTGCACAGCGTTGACGGTGGCATTTGCGAGGAGCGGGCCGGTGGCGGCCCCAAGGTACTGGATACACTGATAGCGGACGCGATCGTGCTGCGCTGCGGGAAAGTGATGGTCGTTGAAGTCGGGAATGCCGGCGTCGGGCATGGTGCCGCAGATGTACAGCAGTCCTTTTGGCCCCGAGTCAGCCGGCCAGTCCTCGACGTTGAGCAGATGGCTGAAGTCAACCTGGCCACCGAGGGGATTTACGTAAGTTCCAGCAATCCACACGTTGTTTCCGGGCAGAGACGGCAGGCCCAGCTCCGGCAGCGCGCTGTCAAACCACAGCTGCATAGCCTGCGTTTGCACGGTCGGCACCTCGTCCACCATGGCCTGCCAGCGTGTCCGCCCCTTGGGGTCCTCACACTCGGGAGCGTTGCTCGTGTCTTCGAGCAGCTCCCGGCAGAGGTACGGCAGAGCGCCGATAGATATCGCGAGCACCACCTGATCAAAGTCTTCGCCGCACTTCAGCGTTTGCTGCGCCGGGTTCTCCCAGCGTGACCAGTAGGACTCCAGGTCGTAGCCACCTCCCGGCAGCTCGCTTCCCCCGGCGAGCGCATCTCCTTCCTTCAGCTGCGCGAAGTTGGGACGGTTGGGCCAGCACCTTAGTCCCTTAATCGGACCGATCAGCGGGTCGTATTCGCCTTGCAGCACGTGAGCCTGGATGCCGAGATCGATCTCAGCCACCGATTTTTTGTCCGGCGCCAGTTTCAGCTCCTCAACCTTGTGAAAAAACTTGAACTCAACGCCCCGGGACCGCAGCGCCCAGTAGAGCGGTGCGATGACCGTCTCGCCGGTTCCGGCCGCGAACAGCATCCCAAACGCCCCCAGATAGGCGAACTGGCGGAGATTCCAGTCGAGGTAGGAAGCCGCACTCATCTGCGGTGCAATCGACGTGTCCCCCTGCGGGAACTGATAGGACAGGGCAATGGTGTTGAGGGTCAGCGGGCTGCTCAGCGTCATCGGATGGGCGCCATGACGGCCCAGCCATTCGGCGAAGTTTTCGTCGTCGATTGCGTCGAAGCCGCGTTCGGGAATGCGATCCTGAAACAGCCCGCTGAGCGTAGCAAGGCCAAGATCCAGGATCACAAACAGGTGTCGGAGGTCGCTGTGTTCTTCAAGCAGCTCACCAGCGCTCAGCAGTTTCGCCAGCGGGCGCCAGCACTTCTCGAGTAGCCCTACCAGCCACTTGGCCAGCGCTGGGTGTGAGGCAACGTCGGCATGTTGTTCCAGCTCCTGCACCAGCTTGGCCAGCAGGGTCTTGTGATCGCCGCCGGCGTTGCCTTCAGCGGACTGCTGCATCTTTGCCGCCAGAACCCCCAGAATCTTCAGCATGGCCTCGAGGCGATGCTCAAACTTGGCCAGATCGCCTGCCTGTGAATAGCGATAGCTGTTTATGGGCAATTCCAATGACCAGTGTTCCCAGGCGGCGCGGTTGAAGTCCCACATCGCTACGGCGTTCTGCAGGTCGAACGCCTCGTCCAGGCTGGTGAGAAAGCCGGCGTTGTCGGGGAGCGCCGCCAGCTCCTCGAAAACCTCATTGAGCATCTCCAGCGCGTTGTAGTAGCTGCCGAGGAAACCGTGGATGCCGTGTTCCTCCAGACGATACCCGTTGGCCGCATCTCGCCCGGTGGCGCACTTGCCGCCCAGCCGCCAGCCCATCTGATAAACGGTGACTTCGTAGCTGCCGGTCTTCTGCAGCTCCCACGCTGCGGTCAGCCCTCCGATGCCTCCACCTAAAATGGCGACCCGCTGTTTGCCTGAGTGCATATGCTTCCCTTTTTTATCCGAAGAAATTGCCTACGCTCGCGCGACAGAGTAAACCAGGCCCGCTGCCCGTGGTATCTTCTTTTTTCGGATTTCTTGTCGGGTGCTTTCGGTGTTTTTGCACTACAGTTCGCTGACTCTTCTCGCGCTGGCGATGGCCGTGTTTGCCTGGATGGCCGTCACTACGCTGAAACAGGCGCGGGAAGGCGTTGCGTGGTCCCTTGGGATCTATTTTGTCCTTGTGCTGCCGGGGATCGGCGGTGCTGCGCTGCAGGTGGTGGCGGATGACGCGACCACCCTGGCGGTAGCCAAGGTCATGATGTTTTTCTGTCGCGCCGGCATTCCGGTGGCGCTGATTGCGCTGGTCTTCGACATGATGGGTCGACCCTTCCGGCCCCGGTCGCTCGTGCTGTTGAGCGTGATCCCGGTCTGCACGATGTTGCTCGCGCTGACCAACTCCGCTCACGGACTGCTCTGGTCGCCCCAGCTCGACGACGGCTCGGGCCAGCTGCTCGTCCACCCGGCCTGGGGGCCGTGGTATCGGTTTGTCCATGCGCCCTACAGCTACCTGCTGCTGGGCAGCATGATGGGCATCTTTTTCCTCCGCCTGTCGGCCGTATCTGCGCCGCAGCGCCGGTCCATGGTGCTGTTTCTCATCATCAGCCTGGGCCCGATGCTCACCGGCCTGCTGCACTCGTTCGGCATCCATCTCGACCGGCTGTGGTTGCCGGCACTTTCGGTTTCGCTAACCGCGCCGCTGTTCCTGTGGATCATCAACGACCTCCGCGACCACCGCTTCCGGCCGGTGTCCTACCGCGAGCTGATCGAGCAGATCGACGATCCGGTGATCGGAATCGACCTGGCTGATCGGGTGGTGTCGATCAACCACGCCGCCAGCGCGCTCTTCGGGATGGATCGAGCGGCGCTGCTCGGTAGGCCGCTGCCGTCGGAGTCACCCGTGACCATCGCGCTTGCCTCGTCGCTGGCTACCGGCGAGCCGCTGCTGCACGACGAGCGCTGGTTTGACGTGCGCAAGTCTGACGTGCTGGCCGACGACGGGAGCCCGCGGGGCCAGACGCTGATCTGTCGTGACGTCACGGCCGAAAATGCGGCGCAGGAGGCGCTCGCCACCGGTGAGCAACTGATGCGTACCATCGTTGAACACGCCTCTTACGGGATTGTTCGCCTGCGCCGCGATTGGCCGACCGCTGACGGTGAGCCGGTTGCCTACCGCTGCGTCTTTGCCAACGCTGCGGCGGCAGGCTGGGCGAGGGTCGATGCCGACAGCCTGGCCGGCAAGGACGCGGGGGAGATTCTGTCGCTGGTGCTGGCCGGATGGCGGGGTGACGAGGCGACCCTGGCTCGGCGAATCTTCTCTGCCGCGGCGGACGGTCAAGTGGTTTCCGAGGACGTGGAGCTCAGCGGCGATCGCAGCAAAAGCTGGCTTCGGCTCGAGGCGGAGCCGGTAGACAACGACCTTGTGCTGACGTTGACCGATATTTCGAGTTTGATGCGTCGGCAGCTCGCAGCGGAACGAAAAGCGAATTCGGACTACCTGACGGGCATCTTGAGTCGGCACGGGTTCGAGCAGGCCGCCCAGCGGGTGGTTGAGAGCGAGGCTGGTGGCCTGGTGCTATTCATCGATCTCGACGGCTTTAAGCAGGTGAATGATCAGTTCGGCCATTCGGTGGGTGATCGCCTGCTGCAGATTGTCTCCGGCCGGCTCGTGGACACCTGCCGCTCGCAGGATCTGGTTGGACGCTTTGGTGGCGATGAGTTTGTGGTGCTGGCGGCCGGCCTGACCCCGGACACAGAACAGAACCTGGTCGACCGGGTGACCGATGCCCTGAGCGAGGCCTACCAGCTGGACGATCAGCGCGTGACCTGTAGCGCGTCGATCGGGCGAGCCCGGTTCCCTGAGCATGGCGAAACGCTGGAATCGCTGCTGGCCCACGCAGATAGGGATATGTACCGAGCCAAGCGGGCCGGGGCTGGCGGGGTCGTGCTCTCCACCGAAAAACGCCGCGCTTGAGCGCTAACTCGAGGCCACTTCTCCAGGCGGCGCCTGAAGTCGGCCCATCGGGCGGTTTCGCACGCTAGAATTCCACCATGGCTGACGTTTTCATCTCCTACAGCAGGCAAGACCGGGCATCCGTCGAAACGCTGGCGTCAGCGCTCAACGCACGGGGGCTGGACGTTTTCTGGGATCGCGACATCGGGGCCGGCGCGGACTTTGCCCAAACGATTGAAAGAGAGATCGACGCGGCGCGGCAGGTTGTGGTCGTCTGGTCAGAAAGCGCTACGGAATCCCAGTGGGTTCGGGACGAGGCTGAACTCGCGCAGAGCCAGGGCAAGCTGGTGCCGACCTCCCTGGACGGCACGCTGGGGCCGCTGGGTTTTCGCCAGCTTCAAACGCTGGATCTGTCCGGCTGGTTCAGACAGCGGGATGCGGGCTCCCTGGAAGAGCTGGTGCGTCGAATCGATCAAACGCCTGCAGACCGCCCGCAGACCCAGCAAGCCCCGGTGGCGCAAGCGAGCCTGGCAACGGGACGAAGCTGGGTCGTGGGCGCCGCACTGGCGTTCGTCCTGGCTATGGGCTGGCAGTGGTGGCGTACGAGCAGCGAGGCGCCGGCGCCACCGGGCGCCGTATCCCCTTCAGCTTCGGTGGCGGTTGCTGTCATTCCCTTTCGGAGCCTGACACCTGACGGCAGCGACGAGTTGTTTGCTGACGGCCTATCTGAGGAACTGCTCCATCGGCTGGCTGCCGTACGTGGACTGGCGGTCCCAGGCCGGTCGTCGGCATTTCGCTTCAAGCAAACCACTGAGAAGCCACAGAGTATGGGTCGCCAGCTCGATGTGGACTATCTGGTGGAGGGGACGGTGCGTCGATCCGGCGAGGCGCTACGGATAACGGCCTCGCTGGTCGAAGTCAGCAGTGGCTTCACCCAGTGGTCGCAAAATTTCGATCGGGAAATGGCGGATCTGTTTGAAATCCAAGACGGTATCGCGGAGGCCGTCGTGAGTGAGCTGTTGGGGGCGATCAGCTACGACGAGGTGGCCAAGGCCAGCTATCAATCAAACTCGCCGCAGGCCCACGCGAGCTACCTGGAGGGCCGGGCGTTGTGGCGCAGTCGCGAGCAGGGCGCTTTGACACGTTTTGAACGGGCGCTCGAGCAGGACCCGGAGCATGCACTGGCCCACGCTTACCGGGCCATCGTGGCCGCCTACTATGAGCAGGGCCCATCAGCGGCCGCAAGCCAGTCGCTTGCCAAAGCAGCGACGCTCGAACCCGACCATCCCGACATCCTGTTTGCCCAGGCCTGGGTCGCGGAGATGTCCGGTATCGAAGATGCGGCCAGTCTGGAGGACAACTATCGCCAGGCCCTGCGTGCCAATCCCCGTCACGTGGAAGCGCTCTACGCGAGCTTTCGGATCAGCGGGGATATCACGCTGCTGGAGAGCGCGCTGGCGATAGACCCGGCTCACTTGCCGGTTCGAGCGTCGCTGGCCTATCGCTACTATGTGGACGGCAACCGCGCCGCGGCCGCGAGCTCTCTTGTGCAGAGCCTTACGACCTACCCGGAGTTGTCGCCAGCCAGCCTCGGCGATACGGCAAAAGGTTTTGGGGATTTTGACACCTTTATCCGTCTGATTTTTAGCGATCCTGCACGTTCTCTGGCTGATCCCTGGTCGCGGTCGGTATTCGCTGCAACGCTGATGGAACTTGGCGCGGTGCCTGAAGCCCGGTTTGTGGTGGATCGCGGAACCGATCATTACAGCCTATCCATCCGCGCCAAGCTCCGCGAGGACTGGGAGGCGTATCGGGACGCGGTGAGCAGCCCGCAGGTACCACCTGTCTTTCGCCCGTTCGCCCTGGCGCTGGGATTCTATGAAGTGGGTCGGTACGACGATGCCCTGAGGGAGCTGACGGCGCGCTGGCCCGAGGTGTTCGCCGAGCAGCCGGAGTTTCGAGAGGGACGGTTCGGCAGCGAAGGCGACTGGGTGGCGCTGTTCGGCATTGATCTTCTCGAGCGGACCGGCGCGAAGAACCGGGCACGGGCGCTTGCCGAAAGCCTGCTCACAAAAATGCTGGAGTATCCGGATGTCATCAGCTGGCGCTACGACTTCCAGTCAGCGTTGGTCCACGCAAAGCTCGGTCAGCTCGAAGCGGCGGTCGCAGCGCTTTCGAACGCCCGCGAGCACGGTTTCAGATACCCGTTGACCTACGGCTGCGACGCCTGTCTGTGGCCTGAGATCTCCCGCCCCGACGGTTTTCTTCAGCCGATCCTGGCAGATCCGCGCGTGCAGGACATGCTGGACGAGCTCCAGCGCAGCAACGCGGAAGCCCTGCAGGAAATTGAGCGTCGCTACGGGGCGCTCAGTCATGTTCGCGCGTTGATGGCTGAGGAAGGCTAGCTCCTTGAACCGCGCAACCGGCTACAACGCCAGCATGCCGGAGTTTGCAAGCTTTATCGCAGCCTCCAACGCCGGATCGCGCCCGGCAAGCCACGATTCATACGTTTCCGGCGCCTCGATGTCCGGGTCGAAGCCCCGACCGTAAACCGGGTTCTCGGTTACCTGTTCGGTGAGCTGGTAGGGCACCCGCACAACGATGCCGGTGTTAGGCAGCGTGAGAAAGAAGATGATGCCAGCGGTTGGACCCTCCTGGCTGCCGCCGGTCGATTCCCCAACCAGCGTCGCGCGCCCGGTGGCCTGCATCACCGACACAAAGGAGGTTGAGCCCGAGGAGTTTGAGCGACTCGTGAGCACAATCAGGCGACCGCCGAACGCATCCGCCTGCGGTTCAAGCGGCCCACCCACGCCCCCAAACTCCGGCTTCACAGACCACCAGCCGTCGTCGCGTCGATTAAACTGAGTTGGTTGCGGGTTGAGCGCCGCCTTTTCCCAGGTGTCCAGGTGGTCCCGAAGGCCGTCGAGATTGATCGTCTTCACGCGGACATCCCGCGCCCCAAATGTCGGCTTGTCGATCAACCGGGTGACCAGGCCGAGCTGGGCGTCGGTGGACCCGCCGCCGTTGCGGCGCAGGTCCAGAATCATAGTCTCCACCCCACGTTCGGCCGCCTGACGAAACAGCGGTCCATAGATGGCTTCAGGCTTCACGGGCTTGCGGTAGTTGACGAACGTATCCACCGACAGCACCGCAACCTTTTCCGTCGGAAACTCGATGCGTGCGACCCCCGGATCGGAAAAGTTTTGGCCCCAGCGCTGGCCCGACGTCAGGTCCCGGAAAGCGGCGTAGCCGATGCGGGGCAGGGTGAGGTCGCGGATCACGCCGTCGCTAGAACGGGCTTTCACAACGACCTGTGCGGCGACGTCGTTCAGCAGCGGGTCGAAGTGGTCGAAGCCCGAGCCGAGAAACTCGCTGCTCGATGCCAGCACCACGCTTTTGACGTGATCGGTAAAGCCATCGACCGGTATGTAGGGCGCAACGGCGGCGAGCCGATCCTGCACCGGCGTGCCGTCGATGGTGAGAATCTCGTCTCCCCGCGCCAGCGCCGTACCGCCAGGCCGTGAAACATACATTCGATGGCTGCCATCTTGGTTGAACAGCCTGAAGCGGAAAGGGAGATAGAGCGGTGAGGTCTCCCGAGCCTGCTCCATGGTCTTCGGCAGCTCCACCTTTGTGTGGTCACAGCGAATGGCTGCGAGGATTCGTGACAGACCGAGGTAGGCTTCGGTGAAACTCACCTGCTCATCGAGTGACCCCTCGAGCTGCTGCCACATCCGATCCAGCGCGAGGGTCGAGGTATAACGGTCGTATCCCGGGTGCACCCGCTGCAGCGTTTCCCTGGCCAGCGCCAGATCGGCCTGAACCAGCGCTCGATCAAACGACGTCGACAGCGCCAGCGTTGGCAGCAGCGTCAGGAGCATAAGCCCCAGCTTTATCTTTCGCATTTGTTACTCCTGGTGTCACTCTCTTGGACGGCAACCGACGTTAGACGCCGCCCGGCGGGCAGCGGTTGAAGCGGGCCGGCGCTGTGTTACGGTCATGCTCCGACGTGTTTCCCGTGCCATATCCGATGATCGATTCCCTCACCGCATTTTCTCAGCTCAACGCCTGCGACCTGGCGGATGTACTTCCGCGCTCCCAGGTGCTTGACCGGGCCATTGCGCCCTTGCTGCCCACCATGCCGCGTATCCTCGGTCCGGCCTATACCGTCCACTGCCCGGCGGGGGACAACCTGATGATGCATGCAGCGATTTATGCGGCGCAGCCGGGGTCAATCATTGTGGCTCGAAGCGAAGACGGGCTCAGCGCCATGGTCGGCGGAAACGTTTGTGCCATGGCCCAGCAGCGCGGCATCGTTGGCCTGGTGATCGACGGAGTCGTTAGGGACCTCGGCGAGATTCGAGAACTGGGTTTTCCTGTCTACGCTCGCGGACTCTGTCCGAAACCTGCCGCAAAAAAGCAGCCGGGTCCGGTAACGCCAACGGTTGACTGTGGGGGTGTCGACATTTCGCCGGGCGACCTGGTGCTGGCGGACGAAGAGGGTGTCGTGGCGCTGCCAAAAAACGAGGCAGCTCAGCTCCTCCAGGAGGCGCAGGAAAAGGCGGACCGAGCGGCGGCAACGCCCCTCGCCGATTGGGCAGCCAAGCATCAGCAGGTGATTGCCAAGGCGATGGGGGACGGCTGACGTTAACCTGGCGCTAGCCGGAGGCTGAGGCGAGGGTCAACGCACTGTCGAAGCCGCGACGCAGCACTATCCCGAGATCCTCGTCCCTATTCAGCTGACTGGCCGGCGCCACCAGCGAGACAAATCCGTCGGTGTGCCAGCGAAAGGACGCGGGGGCAGCGGGCAGCGCAGCAACGGGCGGCGCGGGCCACGGCGTGCAGTAGAGGTACGGTTCATCGTAGCTACCGTCTCCCGGGGATAAACCTACTCCCACTGATCGAGCGAATTCCGGGTCGCCCGACTCGAGTACGAACAGCGACGCCAGGTCAAAGTGGTGTGGCCAGCAGCGCGCCTCTGGGCGGGTTACCGCCAGATGTTCGCAATCGCTGATCAGAACCTGCAGCGCGAGATCCGCCTCGTGAAACCAGCGCCCGAGTGTGGCGGCCGCGGCTGCGTGTTCGGTTAGATCCTCATAGTCAATCGCATATTCCAGCGAGTAAGGCATCTGTGCGTCGGAGGTCTCCTTGAGATCCGTAGCCAAGAGCCGTGCGTCGGCCCAGCGCTGCGCCGACATCTCCGAGGCGCCGACCAGGGTCTGCTCAGCCTCAACACGACCCCGATCCAGCCACAGCAGGTTTTGGTCAGCAAAACGAAACCCCAGCTGAAAACGTTGTCCGGGGTCTAACGGCCGGCTTAACAGTGCGACGTGTTCTCGGTTCCATCCCAGGTTGGAATGGCTGTCGTCAGCATTCGGCGGGAAATTCGCCCGCGCAGCCCTGGAGGGCCACTGACAGGCCGCGTGAGTGAGCTCTCGGGCACGGCCGAGCCTGCTCGGATCCGTCCCGGCATGTCGTTCAACGGTCAACGGTCCAAGATGGTTTCGAACCCGCCGAAGATCATGCGCTTGCCGTCAAACGGCATGGCGCCCGGGCCCATTTCGGCCATCCGCGGATCTTCCATGGCGGACTTCAGACCCGCGTCGCGCGCGGCCCGAGAGGGCCAGGTGATCCAGGAAAACACCACCGTCTCGTTGGGCTCACACTGAACCGACAACGGGAACGAGGTGACTTTGCCTTCCGGGACATCGTCGCCCCAGTTTTCCACGACCGAGATGGCGCCGTGATCCTTAAAGACCGCAGCCGCCAGCTCGGCAACCTCCAGATAGGCCGCCTTGTTGGCGGTGGGGACAGGAATGACGTAACCGTCAGCGTAAGCCATGGACTCCCTCCTGGCCTGGGGTGTCTAAGAGCAGGATGCGGACCCAGGCACGCTCACGAGTATAGCGCCTGCGGTCGTCGTGGGCGCTAAGTCACCTTGCCACGTCGCTTCCAGCCCGAGTATGCCTTCAACGCGTCGCGGTATGGCTCAACGTCGGTCGGGTCGTAGTCTTTGAGATCGACAGGGATCATGCCGATAAAGTGATAGCCCGCCGGTGTCGGATCGATTTGCGCCGCGCGGAACCGTACCCCGGCTGCTGCGGCGGCGGTGGCGGCCTCAGCGAAAGCCGGATCGTGAAGCCGGCTCGGTCTTAGCGATTTCCCGTCGGTTCGCTGCAGCACAAACAGAACGGTGGCACGCCGCCCCTGGCTGGTCTGCTCAGCGAGTTCCCGCAGATGTTTGGCGGCGCGCTCGCTGACCGAGTCTGGAAAGTAGGCGCGGTGATCGGGATAAACCAGATGACAGTTCTTGACCTCAACCAGGTGTTCGGACTTGCCGCTCGACAGCATCAAGTCGATCCGGGATCTGTTGCCGTAGGGCACTTCCCGGCGCACCTCGCGCCAGCGCTTGAGACCGGGAATCAGGCGAGCCCGAACCAGCGATTCGGCGATTCGGTTAGGAACCACCGTGTTGGCGCCAACGTATCGCCCGTCCAGTTCCAGCAGCTCGAGGGTCCACTTCAGCTTGCGTTTGCTGTTCGGCGGGGCGGCGGAGATCCAGGCGGTGGTCCCGGGGCGCACGAGGCCCTCCATCCGGCCTGGGTTGACGCAGTGGGTTTTGACGACTTCACCGCCTTCGAGCTCAACGTCGTAGATGAAGCGATCGTATCGCTGGACCAGTCGACATCGGGAGAGCGGTTGCAGGTGTGGGATGATCATGTTCATGGCGCTCATAGGCTGACGACCTTAACGTGAAAACGCCGGCAATACCGTTGCACGACAAGCCGTACAGAACCCCAGCTCAGGGGTAAAGACGCTTGCGATCTTTGGACTCATCGCTATGCTGCGCCAATGGAGCCACCCGAGTCTGATCAGCAGTCAATCGAGCGCACGAACCTTTGGCGCGCCCTCGGTGCTGCGATCGTGCTGGTGCTGCTGGTTGCGGTTGCGGTGCATTCGAAAACGGCGAACTATCTGGAATTGGAAGTCGAGGCGACGGCCTACAACTCTCTCCCGAGCCAGACCACCGCTGAGAATGCCGACCTCGCGGCCTGGGGAGATCGGCTCAAGCCTGGCATGAAAGCTATCGCGGTATCTCGCGATCTGCTCGATATGGGGCTGGGTCACGGCTCGACGGTGACGATCGACGCGCTGCCTGGCAAGTGGAAGGTGCTCGACAAGATGAACCGGCGCTGGACGCGCAAAATAGACATCTACATGGGCGAAGACGTTGAAGCGGCTCGCACCTGGGGGCGGCGCAAAGTGACCATTCGATTTCGGCCCCAGACCGAAGAACCCTAGGGCTCAAGTTCACCGAGCCGGATAACGCTGACCTGCCGCCGCGCTCTCGTTGCGGCGTGACCGTTCCTTTGCTACTTTCCTACGCGTACCTCGTTAGAGCGAAAAGAGCTGACCTCATGAAGCAATCGATCCGCACTCTTCTGATTCTACTGGCAGTTAGCGCGTTGAGCCTCGGTGGACTGACCGGCTGCAAAACCGAGTACGACTACGCCAAGTCTGACGCTGGGAAGTATGAGCGTCCCTACACCGATGGTCGAGATAAGCAGTCGGACGACGACAGCGCTGACGACGAGGAATCGGACTCCCAGTAGGATTGCGTCGGCGCGCCATTGCGCCAACGTCGGTAGTCGCGTCGGGCACCCAGCCCTGTCTCTCTATAGAGCTACCTAAACGCTGCCGCAGACGGCGCATGTCTGCCAGTACCGGGCGCAGCGGCCCCAACAACGCTTAATCCAACCCCGGGCGCTGGCAACCGGCAGTCTTGGTCGTTTGACCCCAGACCTGTCGTGCTAGCATCGATGATCCACTCAAAGCATCAGGTGTCCTATGCTCAGATTTCTCCTGCTCGTAACGCTTGCGTTCGTCACTGCGTCAGTGGCACTGACGCCTCGGCCAGCTCTGGCCGAGGAATCAAAGGCTGTCCTGATCACCGGCGCCAGCACCGGCATCGGGCGTCACCTTGCGGAAACGTTGGCGGGTGCTGGCTACCGCGTTTACGCCGGGGCGCGAAAGAAAAAAGATCTGGCGGAACTCGACGCCATCGACAACATCACCGCGGTGCGACTCGACGTGACGAGTCAGGAAGAGGTGGATGCGGCCGTCGCGATGATCAGCAGCAGCGGAAGCGGCCTGTGGGGCCTGGTGAATAACGCGGGTGTCGGCGGCGGTGGCGGCGTTGTTGATACGCCAATCGAAGACCAGAATTTTGTTTTTGACGTCAACGTAGAAGGGGTTTACCGCACCACACAGGCCTTCGCGCCGCTGGTGATGGCGTCCAAGGGACGGATCGTCACCACCGGATCGATCGCCGGCACCATCTCCTGGGGCGGCGGCAGCGCCTACGCGGGCAGCAAGCACGCTATGGAGGCCTACACAGACGCGCTGGCAGAAGAGATGGCGCCACACGGCGTGTCCGTCAGCGTGATTGAGCCGGGCAATTACAAGTCCAATATTCGTCGCTCCAGCGTCAATCGCATGATCGCTCAGCGTCAGTCTGCCGGCGGGGGGATCAGCGATGAAATGAAGGCTCAGCTCGAACAGACAACCGAGCGCGAGCTTTCCTACAAAGAGCCCGACGACGTGTCCAAGGCTTTTATGCACGCGCTGTTTGACGACGCGCCGCTGCGGCGTTACATGGTGGTTCCCAACCAGGAAGAACAGGGCTGGACCATCGGCGCGAAAATCAACGAGCTGGTGCAGCTCAACAGCTGGGGACCGTACAGCTACAGCCGCGACGAGCTGGTCAAGATGCTCGACGAGGCGCTCGGAGCGGCGCCGGCCGACGGCTAAACCGGAAGCTCCGCCTCGCGGGACAACCTTAGCTTCCACCAGCCGCGCAGGCCCGACTTCTTAGGGCCTGCGTGGTAGCATTTTTCTAAGACAATCCTTTCGAAAAAATTTCGGAGCGTCGCCATGTCTTTGACTCTGCCTGCTGCTTTGGGAGGGCGCGCGATCGGGGCCGCCTTACTGCTTTTGGTGACTGCGCCTCCGGTCCTTGAAGCGACCGAGGCCCGCCCGGAGACTCGGGCCAAGATCGGACTCGTGCTGAGCGGAGGTGGGGCCCGAGGTGCTGCACACGTCGGTGTGCTGAAGGTCCTTGATGAGCTACAGATTCCCATCGACTTTGTCGCCGGCACCAGTATGGGGGCCATTATCGGCGGTCTCTACGCTGCGGGCATGAGTATCGATGAACTCGAGTCGGTGATCACCGACGTCGACTGGAACACCTTTTACTCCGATCGTCTTCCCCGAGCGGATCGAAGCCTGCGGCGAAAGTCAGACGACGCCGGTTTTCTCGTCGATTTTGACATGGGGATCAGAGACGGTGCCCTCGCGCTACCGCGTGGCCTGGTGCAGGGTCAGACCTTCGAAGTGGCGTTGCGACGTTGGCTTTTGCCGGTAGCCACCGTCAGGGACTTTGACCGTCTTCCCATCCCATTCCGAGCCCTGGCAACCGACGTCACCACCGGAGAGCAGGTGATCCTGGGAAGCGGCGACCTTGCGAGCGCGATACGCGCGAGCATGTCGGCGCCGGGCGCACTGAAGCCGGTTCGCCTGAACGGGCGTCTGCTGGTCGACGGGGGCCTGACCAGCAACGTACCGGTGCAGGTGGCCAAAGACATGGGCGCGGAGCATCTGATTGTGGTTGACGTCGGCTTTCCGCTGCTGGACGAGTCGGAGCTCGACTCCGCGCTGGCGATCAGCAACCAGACCCTCACCATTTTGATCAAACGGCATACCGACCGCGAGCTCACGAAGCTGACGCCCCAGGACGTGTTGATTACTCCAGAGCTGGGCCTTCTGGGGTCAACCGCCTTTGAACGGGTTGCTGAGGCGATGGAGCTGGGAGAATCTTCCGCTCGCGACCGGGTTGAGGCGCTGCGGCAGCTTGGCAGGCACGTTGACCCCCAGCGCCGCAACTCGGCCCTCGCTGAGGGCCGACGCGGTTCGCCCACTATCGATCGCGTGCGGGTCGACAATCAGTCGCTGCTGGCCGACGAGGTGATCGCCAGTCGACTGGCGGAATACCGCGGGGCGCCGCTGGACCTGGATCAGCTGGAATCGGATATCGGCGACATTTTTGGCTTCGGGACCTTCGAGTCGGTCAACTATCGGTTAAGCGAGGATGACAGCGGCACCGAGCTGCTGCTCAACGCTCGAGAGAAGAGCTGGGGCCCGAACTACCTGCGGTTTGGGATCAACTTCGAAGATGATTTTGACGGCACCAGCAACTACAACCTCGCCGCCCGCCTGACCAAAACCGAAATCAACGAGCGGGGTGGCGAGCTGCGGTTTGAGGCTCAGATAGGTTCCAGGCCGCGGTTGTTTGCGGAGCTGTTTCAACCGCTGGACTTTCGATCTCGCTATTTTGTGAACGTTGCCACCGAATACGGCCGTGACAGCGCCATACTGTTTGATGGACGGCGACAGCTGGCGCAGCTGCGTTCCCGAGACTCACAATTCACGGTGGCGGGTGGCCGACAGTTCGGCAACTGGGGTGAGCTGCGCCTCGGTCTCAGCCGAGTCACCAGCGACGGATCGATACGCATCGGTGCACCCGACATCAGCGCCGGAGAGGCCGACTTCAACTCAGCGGACCTTAGCTTCAATTACGACACGCTCGACGACAACGGTATTCCCCGGACAGGGACGTTAGCCTTTGCCCAGTGGACCAGTAGTCGGGAGAGCCTGGGATCGGACGAGGCCTTTGACCTCGGTCAGGCGACGCTACTGAAGCCCATCACCTGGGGGCAAAACACGCTGCTGAACTGGTGGAGCGTATCCAGCGTGACCAAAGGGGACGTGGCGCCGTTTGCGGTAGGAGGCCTCTTCAGTTTATCCGGCTATGAGCGTAACGAATTTCAAGGCAAACACGCTGCCGTGGGCCGGCTGCTTTACTACCGACGCCTGGGTGATGCGCGGGCACCCGCCTTTGACACGCCGGTTTATGTCGGCGCTTCAATCGAGGCAGGGAACGTTTGGCAAAGCCGCGACGACATCAGCTTCGGCAGTGCGCGCCGAGCGGGCAGCGTGTTTGTCGTGCTGGACACCATTATTGGGCCCGTGTACCTCGCCTATGGCGGGGCGGAAGGCGGTCGCCGGTCGGCCTATTTATTTGTCGGGCAAACGTTTTAGCGGGTTCGGGAATTTGGCTAAAACGGCTGGTCCTCAAAGCCGCTGCGAAACAGGCCTTCGGTGCGGGCCGTGGTCACGGCCTCCCAGTACTCGCCCGCGGTTTTGCCGACAAAAGACATCGGTTGAATCAGCGCGTCCTCCTGCTCGATAAGCTGACTCAGCCTCGGGGATGAGAACGCTCTTAGCTGATCGGTGACCTCGCGATAGATGGTTCCCATCTCCGGCGTGATCAGGAAACTCCCGTCTCCGTTGAGCTCCGAGTCGATCGCCGGTGACCAGAGGCGACCGGCCTCCACCACGTCGTAGGCCAGCGTGGGATGGGAGAACACCACTTCGATCAGCTCCGACGAGTTGTCGTAGAACAGGTTACTGTAATAACGCCCGGAAGGCGTCGGCATCATGACCTCGTCCCGCAGCCGGCGCAGCTGCGGCAGGTTGAGCGAGGGCGGGATGAAGCCGCCTTTCCCGGTCTTGAAAATCTGGCCACAGGGATCGAAACCCGCCTGGCCAAAAGCCAGGCAAAGTGCCGTGGCGAGACAAGCTTGTCCTATGCCGAGGCCCTTGCCCGCTGGCGAGTTCGAAGTGATCGCTGCGAGGTCGAGGATCAGATAGCTGGCTAGGGCCGGCGCGTTGATCGGCGCGGTGGTGTCTTCGGTCAGCAGCAGCTGTGCAGAGTACGGTGGTGTGTCCTCGGGAAGCGGCACCGAGTTGATGGTGGTCGACGGACCGGGCCGGCTGACGACGAGCTGGCTGTTCAGCGTTCCGGTTGCCGACGTGAGCTGGTACCCAACCGTTACGCTCGGTGCGTCGACTCCCTCGACAAGTAAGGGAATGCCCAGCGGAAAGCCGCCGAGCCCAAATAGCTGCGGCGCGCCGCCCTCGTCGCTGACCGCACGAACCGGCGCGATGCTCACGCCTGGTTCGCCGCTGAGGTCCCCATTGAGCCAGACCCGGTTTCCGTTGAAGTCGGTGACGGCAAAGTCGGCATCGGTGTCGCCATCGAAATCCGCCGCCACCACGCTTTGGCTGAAGTTGCTGGCGCCGAGCGCAACCTCGGCGCGGGAAAAGCTGCCGCTGGTATTCAGCCACAGCGAATCAGGCTCATCGAGATTAGCGAACCAGATGTCCAAGAAGCCGTTGCCGTCGATGTCGGCGAGCGCAACCGCTTCGGAGCGAAGCAGGTCGAGCGCTACGCCGCTGTCGGTGAAGCCGCCCGTGCCGTTGTTGAGCCAGACGCGGTTTGACTCGCCGTTGATGGTTCCGGAGAGCAGCCCGGCGTTGGCGGTGATGGCGTCCAGATCCCCATCGCCGTCGACATCTCCCAGCGCCACGGCGGCGGTTTGGAAATCCCCATAGCCTGCGCCCGAATCGGTCAGCGTTCCCGCCAAGTTCAGCAGCACCCGGTTGGGACCGGTATTAGCGATAAAGATGTCGAGATCGCCATCTCCATCCAGGTCACCGACGGCCGCCCCGAAACTAGGGTTGGTTGCGCTGAGCAACGTGGGCTCGGCGAAGGTGCCGTCGCCGTTGTTGGTGTAGAGCAGGTTTTGCGCGCCGCTGACGTTACCGTTGGCCGCTGCGATCAGAATGTCGATGCTGTCGTTACCGTCAAAATCACCGGTGACGACGTCCCGGGCCCGGCTTGCGGCGAGCGTTTGGCTGAGTTCAAAGAACCCCGTTCCGTTGTTCAGATAGACTACGTCGGTATTGAGATTGTTGGATGTATTGGCGAGCACCAGGTCCGGGAGGCCGTCACCGTTAAAATCGGCGGCGCTCAGAGCTTCAGCGATCCCGTCTCCAATCCGTTGGCTCGAGGCCGAGAAGAAGCCCTGGCCGTCGTTGAAAAACGCCACGCTGCCGCGCTCGATGCCACCGCCGCTATCGTCGGCAAAAAGCAGGTCGAGGTCGCCGTCACCGTCGATGTCGGCAGCCGTCACATCGCTGTGGGTCGAGTCCGCAAAGGGCTCGATGAAGGGCCCGCGGAGGTCCTGGCCGGTTTCGGTGAAGACCGGCTGTGCAAGCGCTGTGCTGGTACCCAGGACCAGAAGAAGAATAATGCTGAGCTTCATGGATCGCCGTCCTTGAATCATTAGCTGCAAAGACGGGGATCGCGCAAAGTCTGTCTCACCGCGATGCTAGCAACCCGTCAAAGCACGCCGCCGTGCGAGCGTGAAGGAGCGGCTGCATTAACCTCGAACAGCTATAATTGAGTGCCAAAGCGCTTGGAATAGACCGGTCCGTTGAAGACAAGTCTTGTAGGTTTGCTGCTGATCCTGTGCCCATGGGTTTCGGGTTTGGGGGCTGAGGCTCACCCGTACCGCGTCGACTACGTGGCCGAGTTCGAGCCTTCCCGAGGTGCAGCGCAGGTCACCATTCGCTGGGGTGACGGCGCCGATCGGCTGCGCCGTCTTGAACTCAAGACGCACGAGCGGATGTCCGGCTTCCAAACCAATGTCCAAAGCTCGAGGGACGGCGAGTATCTGGTTCTTGAGTCCCTGCGGCCCGGCGCCGAACTCAGCTACGAAGTGGCTATCGACAGCCCGCGGGGTGACGGCGTTTTTGATGCGCGGATCACTCAGCATTGGGCCATCTGGCGGGGTGATGATCTCGTTCCCGCCGGCAAGGTCAGGCAGCTGAAAGACACCGAGGCAGAGGCGTTTCTGACGCTCAAGGGGCCTTCCGGCTGGACCTTCAAGACGCCCTACGAGCAGCTCAAAGACGGTCGGTATCGCATCACCAATCCGACGCGAAGCTTCGATCGCCCGACCGGCTGGATGGTCGGCGGTCGCATCGGCGTCCGGGTCGAGAAAATTGCCGGTATTCAGGTTGCGGTAGCCGGGCCGGTTGGCCAGGACGTCCGGCGAATGGACCTGCTCGCCTTGATGAATTGGACCCTGCCGTCGCTGATCGAGGTGCTGCCCGACATGCCCAAGCGGCTGCTGCTGGTCAGCGCAAGAGAGGGCATGTGGCGCGGCGGCCTGTCCGCAGGCAACTCGCTGTATCTGCACGCTGATCGACCGCTGATCAGCGAAAACGGGACCAGTACGTTGGTTCACGAGCTCGTGCACGTAGCGTCAGGTCTTCGGGGGGGCGACGGTGCGGACTGGATTGTCGAAGGGTTTGCGGAGTATTACTCGCTGAAGCTGCTCCGGCGTTCCGGCGGTATCAGCGTACGACGCTTTGACCGAGCCCTCGACAGCCTTCGTCAGTGGAGCGAAGACGCCGGGCCGCTGGACGCCCGCCGTTCGACCGGGCCGACCACCGCCAAGGCGGCGCTGATTCTGCATAGCCTGGATCTTGAGCTGCAGAGCAAAACGGGCGGGCGCAGCAGCCTCGACGACGTGCTCCGTGCGCTGGCGGATCTTGACAGCCCCGTCACCCTCGCTCAGCTGCGTCAGGCGCAGCAGATGATCAGCGGCAGTGCTTCGCAGGCGCTGAAATTCTGAGGGAGCGGGTCGGCAACGCCGGCACCTGACACGGTGTAAAGTAGCTATTGCTACCTGCACAGTTATCGTTGCAAAATAACGGAAGCTAATCAGTTGGTGTGTGATGCTCGCCGTCGACCGTCGAAAAAACGATTTTCTTTACCAGCAGGTGATCGACCTGATTCGCATGGAGATCGACTCGGGGGCGCTCCGACCCGGGGACCGGCTACCGAGCTTGCGACGGTTGGCCAGGAACCTGGATGTCAGCATTCCCACGGTCAAGCAGGCGTATGAGGAGCTGGAACGCCAGGGGCACGTGGAGTCGCGGCCTCAATCGGGGTTCTACGTGCTCGCTAAGATCCGCAATGCGCTGGTTCGCCCGCCGGCGAGAGCCAGCGCCGGGCCCGTTGAAGTCCGCTGTCGGAATCTTGTCGAGCAGGTGTATGACGGTATTCATCAGCCGGGGGTGGTCCCGCTGGGCATCGCCAATCCGTCCATGGCCAAACCGGCGGCCAAAGCGCTACACCGAACCATGAAACGCGTGATGGCGCGGGCAGAGCAGCGCAGCGTGGGGTATGCGCCGGTTGGCGGTGAGCCGGGGCTTCAACGGCAAGTGGCTTTCCGCTACCTCGATCTCGGTGGTGCCGTCCGGCCACAGGAGGTGGTGGTGACCAACGGCTGCCAGGAAGCGCTGGCACTCGCACTGAACGCCATAGCCCGGCGGGGTGACGTGGTGGCCGTCGAGTCTCCGACCTACAGCGGGACGCTGGAGCTCATCGAATCGCTGGGCATGCTCGCGCTGGAAATCGAAACCTGTCCCACCGAAGGTTTATGTCTGGATGCGTTGGAGCATGCGCTGGGACAGCAGTCGATCCGGGCCTGTGTGTTTTCGTCGTCGCTGAACAATCCTTTGGGGTCTGCGACCGACGATGCGCATCGTCAGCGCCTGGTGGAGCTCCTGGAAAGCTACCGCGTTCCCCTGATCGAAGACGACGTCTACGGCGACCTGCGCTTCGACGGGCGGCGGGGAAAGCCCGCCCAGTTCTTCTCCCGCCGGGGTCTCGTGCTCACCGCCGGGTCGTTCTCGAAGACCGTTGCGCCGGGCTACCGGATTGGCTGGCTGCTGCCAGGGCGTTTTACCGATCAGGTGCTCAAGTACAAGCGGGCAATCTCTTACTCCTCCGGTCTGCTGCAGCAGCTGACGCTCGCTGAGTTTATGGGGTCGGGCGAGTACGATCGGCATCTGCGTCAGCTGCGGCCCGTGCTAAAGGTGAACTGCGAACGGATGGCCGCCCTGGTGGCGGAGCACTTTCCGGCGAACACACGAATCTCCCAGCCGGTCGGCGGATCGGTCCTGTGGCTGGAGATGGCTTCGGACTTCGACAGCGCCGCCTACTTTCAGCAGGCTCTGGACGCCGGGATCAGCGTTGCGCCCGGCGCAGTTTTCTCACCGGGCAATCGCTATCGGCATTTTGTTCGGCTCAGTTTTGGCCATCCGTGGGGCGAGCGCCTGGAACAGGCGGTGCGGACGCTGGGCCAGCTTGCCGCCCAACAATAGTAGACACTCGGCGGCGTTATTCGAACGTTACTCCGGCCGCCGAGAGCTTGAGCTCCGCCACGCGCCGGTCGACGTCCTTAGGAACGGGATACAGGCCCGGATCAGGCGTTGGGCCGGTCAGCAGCGCATGAACGCTCAGGGCCTGCAGCGCGAAGCTGGTGTCCATGATTTCCGCGGGATGGCCGTCTGCGCAGGCGATGTTGACGATGTGACCCTCGCCAAGGAGATACACCCACCCCTGGGGAAGGCGGGTTCCGGTCACGTTCTCACGCATCGTGCGTTGCTCTGAGCCGGCAGTGGCTAGACCGCTGGCATCGATCTCGTCCCAGAAATGGCCAGCGTTGGCGAGGACGGCGCCCGATTTGAGGTGCACAAAATGCGGCTCGCCCAGCGTTTGCGCAACGCCGGTAGCGGTCACCACAAAGTCGGCCTCTGGCAGCACGTCGGCAGCTCGACCGACGTGGTAACCGGTCATGAGGGCGTCAGCGGCCTTAATCGGATCGGGTTCAATCACCGCTACGCGAGCGCCGAGCCCAGCGGCGCGAAGGGCAATCCCACGACCGCACCAGCCAAAACCCATGACGCAAACGGATTTTCCCGCAACCGACAGGTTGGTGGTGCGCATCACCGCATCCCAAACCGACTGGCCGGTGCCGTGAACATTGTCGAACAGGTATTTGCAGCGGGCATCGTTGATGAGCATCACGGCCGTCTGCAGTTCGCCGGACGATTGACGCTCGCGCGCCCGTTCAACGCCCGTGGTGGTTTCTTCGCAGACGCCCGCCAGTTCCGACAGCAGCTCGGGGCGCCGGTCGTGAAGCACCTCCAGCAGGTCGCCGCCATCGTCCACGACCGCGTGAGGGCGCAGATCCAGCGCGTCACTCATGTTGTCCAGCATCTCCTGCGGGCTGGCGCCATGGCGCGCGTAAACTCGCAGGCCTTGGTCGGCCAGTGCTGCCACCACATCGTCTTTGGTCGAATCTGGATTACTGCCCGTAACCGCCACCTCCGCGCCGCCGCTGCGCAGTACCAGCGCGAGATTGGCGGTCTTGGCTTCGAGGTGAACGCAGACGACAATCCGCTTGCCGGCAAAAGGCTGCTCGGCACTGAACTCCTGTTCCAGCTGGCTGAGTATCGGCATGTGGCGCCGCACCCAATCGATTTTCTGCGCACCCTGCCGGGCCAGCTCGGGATGCGCGACGAGGTTGGGTTTCACGGGCTGGCGGACGGCCTCGGCGTTCGGTCCAATTCGGACTCAGCGCGAGCGTCGGCGACAAGCTGGCGAACCTCTTTGAGCAGTTCAGCGGTGTCATACACGATGCCATCTTTGATCGTGTAGCGAATGCCGCGGCTGCGCGTCGGCTTGTTGTCCGGGCCGAGCTTGAAATGGCCGGTGCCGTAAAGCACCTTAAAATTCGCCACGGGATTGTCCTGAACGACCACCATATCCGCCAGCTTCCCGACTTCGATCGAGCCGATGTCTTCGTCCAATCCGAGCGCCTGCGCGCCCGAGAGGGTGGCGGCCCGAATCACCTCCAGCGGATGGAAGCCAGCTTCCTGCAGGAGCTCGAGCTCCCGGATGTAGCCAAAGCCATAGATCTTAAAGATATAGCCCGAATCCGAACCGGCGGTCACCCGACCGCCATGATTCTTGTAGTCGTTGACAAACTCCATCCAGCGCTGAAAGTTGGCCCGCCAGGCGATCTCGTCTGCGGTGGTCCAGTCAAACCAGTACGACCCGTGCGCCGCACGGCTCGGCTGAAAAAACTGCCACAGATTCGGGTGCGTATATTCCTCGTGCCATTCGGCCGTCCGCGCCCGCATCAGGTCCCGGCTCGCCTCGTAGATCGTAAAGGTTGGGTCGAGCGTAAAGTCCAGCTTGATGAGCTCGTCGCGCACCGCGTTCCAGCGTTCGCTGCCTGGAGCCGCAGCCTGGAGCCAAAGCCGGCCGGCCTGGCCGAAACGGTGCTGTTCGTTGTTGTAGTTATAGTCTGCGGGATAGTCCTGCACGACCCTTGAGACGAACAGTGCCTCGGGGAGACCGTACCAATGTTCCATGGTCGTCAGCCCCAGTCGCGCCGAATCCAGCACGTTGACCCGGGTGACGGCCAGCTGAGCGTGGTGCATGGCGGTTCTCAAGCCGACCGCCTTGGCTTCGGTCAGCGCAGCCGCCATCACCTTGGGTGAGGCGCCAAAAAACTTGATGCCCTGCGCACCCTGGCGCTTGATGCGCCGGACCCAGGAACGAGCCTGCGCTGGTGTCGAAATCGGCGCCTCCGCGCCGGCTCCGAAAAAGGGATACGCTTCGATTCGCGGAGCGGTAATCGTGTTCTCTCGGCTGCGCAAGCGGTGATCCAGGCACCAGCGAATGCCGTTGCCGCAGGAAGGGTCGCGGATGGTGGTGATGCCGTGGCCCATCCAGAGCTTGAATACGTACTCGGCGTTCACCCCCTGTGCCGCCCCGCCCATATGGCCGTGCATGTCCACAAAGCCGGGCAGCAGATAGTGTCCCTCCAGGTTGATCTCGCGTGCGCCTTCAGCGGCCGGCGGTCTGTCGTTGGGATTGATCGGCAGGCCGGGGTAGCCGACGCTGTCGATATTCACAATCCGGTTACCCTCGATGGTCACATCGACGGGCCCGATCGGTGGTGCGCCCGTCCCGTCGATCAGGGTGACGCCACGCAGGATCAGCTGCTTGTAGGGACCCTCGCCCTCACCTCGATCCGGGGCTGCAGGGATCGCTCCCAGCGCCGTGGTGCTGAAACTCAGGCAGAGCAGCAGCATCAGCCGGTAAGCCGGGGTGAGCCGGAGGGACGGAAGGAGCACGGACATTCGGTAAACCTTTGACGGAGTTCCGGAATTATAGGCCTAAAAGCCCGCTTGTCGTAACGGCGAATCCAGGTACAGTGGGGGTGAGTGGGGAGTAGCGAGGTCACGGCTCGCGCCGCCTGACACCGGGTCAACACCGGTTGTCGGGAGTCCGGCAGGCGTGCCAGGTCCTTGAGGTAACATGCAGCTAGGGAAGGTGCAGGTAACCATGCGACGTTCGCAGCTATCGTCAGTCGCGCAGTTGAGTGATCTTATCGAACACGGTGAGATGTCTTACGCTGCCCAGCAGATCAAGCCGGTCACGCCGCGCAGCGGCTCCGAGCGTTGGTTCGAATGGCTCGTGCGGCCACCCCTGGAAGACCATTCGCTGTCGACCGCCGACTTTATCAACGCGGTGGAGAGTCTCGACCTGTCGCTGGACCTGGACACCCGCATCGTGAAAGACGCGCTCGGCTGGCTCGATATGCAGCCGATCAACACCCGACTCTGCATCAACGTTTCGACCGCCACGCTGGTGAATCGACACTTTTCAGAGTTTGTCGTGAGCACGCTGCAGCAGAGCCATCTGCTTCCCAGCCAGGTCTGTTTTGACATCACGCTTCACGAATCCGCTGGCCACTTCGCTGGGGTTAGTCGCTTTATCCGGGTGGTGCGGCAGGCTGGGTGCGTAGTGGCGCTCGACATGGGCATGCCGGGGAACGCGCTGCTGGGAATGCTCGCCCCCCTAGGGTTAGTCGACTATCTGAAGGTGGATCGAGCCATTGTCCAGGCGGCTCCCGGCAGTCCGGTGCACCGGGAGATGCTCGAAAGCCTTGTCGACTACGGCAAGCGGCTCAACCTGCCCCTGGTTGCGACCGGGGTGGATAGTGAACGACACCTCGAACTCCTGACCGAGCTCGAAGTTGAGTACTACCAGGGTTTTCTCGACGGGGAGCCGGTTATAGTGGCAGGGCAGGGCTTTCGCGATCAGTTCGATCCGGTCGAACGCTCAGCCTGATCCACACCGGGACCGCAGAAGGTCCTTCTCAGCCGCTGGGGGTTTATACTTCGGCTTTCCCACGAGCAGGATCAGGCCATGCGTTGGAGAAACCTTCGCCGAAGCAAAAACGTTGAGGATACGCGCGGCCAGCGCCGGGCGGCCGGCGGCGCCAAGCTCAGCGGCGGAGTCGTTATCATCGCCGTGATCGTTGCGCTGGTCACCGGACAAAATCCGCTCGCACTCTTGCAGATGCTCGGCGGGGCCGGGGGTGGTCAGAGCGCGTCGCCCCCCGCCGTGAACCCTGCCGTCGACGACGAAGCGGCGCAGTTTGTGAGCGCCATACTCGGATCAACCGAAGATGTCTGGCAGCGCGTTTTTCGCCAGTCGGGCCAGCAGTATCAGGCTCCGAAGCTCAGAATCTTTGAAAACGCTGTTACCTCAGCCTGCGGCTATCAGACCGCCGCTGTCGGACCTTTCTACTGCCCCGGTGACCAGCGCGTGTATCTGGACCTCAGCTTTTTCCGTCAGCTCGCTCGCATGGGAGCACCGGGGGATTTCGCCCAGGCCTACGTCATCGGCCATGAGGTTGGGCACCATATCCAGAACATCACGGGGATCGAACCGCGGGTTCGCCGGCTTCAGCGCAGCGGCAGCCAGACTCAGGCCAACCAACTTTCGGTGTTGATGGAGCTCCAGGCGGACTGCCTGGCCGGGGTCTGGGCCCATCACGCCAATCAGGCTAACCGCGTCCTTGAGCCTGGCGATGTCCAGGAAGGCCTTCGAGCGGCGGCAACCATCGGTGACGATGCGCTGCAGTCTTCAGCCGGCAAAGCCGTCCGCCCCGAGTCTTTTACCCACGGTACCTCAGCGCAGCGCGTTGAGTGGCTGCGGCTTGGGCTCAGCGGCGGCAACGCTGACTCTTGCGATACCTTCGCTAAAGCCGGCGTCCGCCTGTAGTCAACAACCCAGCGGACTGCTAGGCTCCGCAGATCCGAGGGCCAGCGACGCCTGCCTGAGCGCTGATCAGGCGGGATCGTTTATCGACTTACACACGATAGAAGAGAGTAGGGCAGATGGCACTAATTAAAGAGTTCAAAGAGTTTGCGTTGCGCGGCAACGTGATGGATATGGCGGTGGGCATCATCATCGGCGCCGCCTTCGGCAAGATCGTTTCATCGCTGGTGAAAGATGTGATCATGCCGCCGATCGGCGTGGCGATGGGAGGCGTCGACTTTTCCAATCTCGCCGTCACCATCCAGGAGGCCACCGAAGAGGCTGAGGCGGTGGTCATCAGCTACGGCGCCTTCATTCAGACGGTTGTCGACTTTCTTATTGTTGCGGCAGCCATTTTTGTGGCGGTCAAGGTGATGAACAACCTGAAGCGCAAAGAAGAGGAGGCGCCCGCCGCGCCGCCCGAGCCGAGTGAAGAGGTCAAGCTGCTGACCGAGATACGAGACGCGCTAAAGAATTCCTAGGCGCAGGGGTTTGCTGACCAAAGCCCGGCTTCGGCCGGGCTTTTTTCTTCAGGTCTCAGGCGGTGAAAGGTAGGCGTCGAGCCGGCCGCCAAACTCTTCTCCCAGCCGTTCCCACTCCATCTTGAACCAAGGCGTGAAGCGGTCCGGATGGGCATCCATTTCGGCGCTTAGGTCCGCTGGGCTGATATAACGCCAGGCTTCAATCTCGTTTTCATTGGCATGCACATCGCCGGCGGCCCGGCCGAGAAACACCGAACACAGCTCGTTCTCCGAGCCTTCCGGCCCAAAGCGTGCCTGGTACTGAAACTTGTAGACAAACTCCAGCTGGCTTTCCATGCCCAGCTCCTGGGCAAGCCGGCGATGGATCGCGTCGTCCAGCTCTTCCCCCTGGCGCGGGTGGCTGCAGCAGCTGTTGGACCAAAAAAGCGGCCACAGCCTTTTCTGCCCGCTGCGCTGCTGCAGCAGTAGCTCACCGCGGTCGTTAAAAATGAATAGTGAAAAGGCACGGTGCAGCATCCCGTCACCGTCGTGACACGCCGCTTTGCTGGCAAAACCTTTCGGCTGATCAAACCGATCAACGAGCACCAGCTGCTCTGACTCGGACGATACGACGGCACGACGGGCGGCAGCAGATCTAGCCAATTTCCACCTCCATGGCCTTGTACCCGGCGTCCTCGATCGCCTTCACGACCTTGTCGGAGTTTTCCGGGCACAGGGCGATAATCGAACCACCCCCGCCCGAGCCGGTCAGTTTGGCGCCAAGGGCGCCATTATCCCGAGCGATTTGAATGATCTCCTCCAGCTCCCAGGACGATACCTGCAGACCGTTCAGCATACCTTGGCAAACGTTCATCAGCTGACCGACGCGTTCGAGCTCAAACGCTTTGAGTGCTTCGAGCGAACGCAGCGTGAGCTGATCAATATCGTTAAAGATCCGGTCGTACATCCGGCGGCTGCTTTCCCAGCCGGAGCGGACCTTGGCCACCATTTTGGCGGTAAGGCTCTCCACGCCCGTCATGCCGATGACCAGCCTGATGGGCTGCGGCAGGCTCAGCTCTTCGACCAGCGGTGGGTCGCCACGCTTGAACAGCAGCATGCGGCCGTAGGTCGCCACCGAGTTGTCGATTCCCGACGCGTTGCCGTGGGCCATCTTCTCCGCCTCGAAGGCGAGACTGTTGATTTCCTGATCGGTCAGTTCGAGACGGAAGCGCTGGTCGAGCGCACGGATTATCGCCACCGCGACCGCGGCAGATCCGCCGAGACCCTGGGCGCGCGGCAGATTGGGAAAAACCTGGATATGCATCTTCTGATCCAGCAGGCCGAGGTGTTCCAGGATCATCGCGGCCGGCTTTTCGTATGGCTTGCGCAGCTCTGGCTCCGTGGCGATTCGTTGATCGACACCCCAGCGCGGAATGGAAAGCTGGATGCCCTGAGACCATTCGTCCACGCGCGCCTCCACGGCGAGCGGAATCGGCGCAGCGATCGCGTGTGACCCATAGACCACCGCGTGCTCACCCATCAGGATCGCTTTACCGCAGCCGGCAGAAAGGCCGTCGTCCGCCCTGACGTCGCCGTCAGCATGTGATTGTTGTTTTACGGTCGCCACAATCTGCCTCGCTTTCCAGATCTTAATTTCTCCGCTTTCAACCAGCCGATCCACCACCTGGTTGAATACTTCGGGCGTCGCTCCAGCTGCGGTGGCCACGCTGCGCGCGTGAAGCGTCATATGGCCCTGCTGAATGCCCTCCGTGGCCAGGGCCTTGAGCGCGGAAAAATTCTGCGCCAGGCCAACGGCCCCCATCACCTCCGCCAGCTCCACGGCGCTGCTGACGCCAAGGAGGCGAAGGTTGAGCGCCACGGTCGGATTCGACTGTAGCGGACCTCCGACAATGCCGACCTTAATCGGCACCTCGATCGTGCCCTCCAGGTCACCCTCAGCGGTTTTCCGCCACTGGGTCAGCGCAGTATACCGTCCCGCGCGCGCCGCGTAGGCGTGCGCCCCGGCCTCGATGGCCCGCCAGTCGTTGCCCGTGGCGATGGCCACCGCATCGATACCGTTCATCACCCCTTTGTTGTGCGTAGCGGCGCGGTAGGGATCGATATCGGCGAACTGGCTGGCGATGCAGATACCGTCGCGTACCTGTTCGCCGTCAAAGCCGCGCCTGGCGAGCTGATCTATCGGTATTACCGTTCGAGCGCGGACCATGGCGCGATCGGTGAGGTTGGACAGGATCCGCAGAAACACTTTGCCGCGGGTGATCTTCTCTACTAGCGAGGCTATGCCCTCACACATCGTGTTGACCAGGTTCGCGCCCATGGCGTCGCGCGTGTCGACGAGCAGATGAACCACCAGCATGTCGCCCAGGTCATGGGTGGTGTGCATCAGCACCTCCATGTCCCTGGCGCCGCCGCCGCGCGCAATCATCTTGGGGTGGAGGCTATTGGCCAGATTGATGATCTGCTCCTTACGCTGGAGCAGCCGCATTCTGGCTTGCGACGGGTGGGGCGCGCCGATAATTTGAACCTGGCCGATCAAGACCGGATCGGTGCTCTCAGCGGCAAAACCACCGCCGGCCCTGGCAGTCTTGGCGGCAGAGCTCAGGGCCGCAACGATGGAGGGCTCCTCCACCGCCAGCGGAACAACGTAGTCTTTGTCGTTGATCAGGAAATTCAGTCCTAAGCCAACGGGCAGGCCAAGTACGCCGATGACGTTTTCGATCATGCGGTCGGCGTTTTCGAGCGTCAGCATGTGCGACCCGTCGTTCAGCATCGCCTGATCGTGCTCGCTGAGCCAGCCACGCTCTTTGACGGCTTCGACCCGCTCAGCCACCGACAGCTTGTAGAAATTCGGGATTCGCGATTTGTGGCGTTCGGTCATCGAGGGGTTGCCCAGGCCTGGTTGGACCGCATCAATTCGGCTTTCAGCGGCAGGCCCCGGGCCAGCATTTTGAAGCCAAAGCGGAGCAGTCGATTACTCCTAGAGCAAAGGTTGCTGATCAGGAGGATCCGCCGCACAGCGCTCCGGGAGATCTTGACCGCGTCACCGGCGCGGTATTCCGGATGCCGGCGTATGCTCTGCAGGGTATGCACCGCCAGGCCGATGGCCCAGAGGCAGAACCGTCGGATGCCGGTCTCGCTCGACGGGATAAGGTGCACGTAGCCCAGCGCGTCGCGCAGGTAGGCGTGAGCCATGCCCAGCAGGTCCTCGATCCCTTTTTCGAACCGGTTCTGGAAGGCCGGACTATCGGCGTCCGCGAGGTTCAGCCCGTGACTGTGGAACAGCTCCTGCGGCAGCCAACAGGCGGCGGCGGCGCGGTCTTCCCAAAAGTCTTTGAGGATGTTGGTCATCTGCAGTCCCTGCCCGAAGGCCACTGCCAGCGGCATCATGGAGCTGCGGTGTGAGGCAATCGATTCGGAGTAATCGCAGAAGAGCTCCGTCAGCATTTCGCCGACGACCCCGGCCACGTAGTAGCAATAGCGATCCATGTCGGCGACCGTCGGCAGACCGGCGATCGACTTCTCCGCCTGGTACTGGGGCATGCCGTGACACATGATTCGGATGCACCGGATCAGCGCCGCGCGCTGGCGCTCATTGAAACTCCGGGTCACCGTGATCACGGTGGCGGTTTGCTCGATCAGCGTCACCTCATCAGCGAGGGTCTCCGGTGACAGCTGCGGCGCAAGTTCCCGGGCAAATGGTTCAGGGTTTTCGTGTCCTTCAACGACTTTGATAAAGCGGTCATGGAATTCCGCCTTCTGCTCTCGCTGGAGCTGGACGTCATCTTCGATCGTATCGGCGATGCGGCAAAGCAGGTAGGCGTTTGTAATGGGTTCGCGAAGCCCATCCGGCAGCTGCGGAATTGTCAGCGCGAAGGTCCGTGATACGCCAGGCAGCAGTTGATCCTGCACGCTGAGTGCATTGTGTAGGTTCGAACTCATGAAATGAAAATCACCATCCCCGATAGAGGCGCCCGCATTATCGCAAAACCGGCGCGTTTTTCACCCAATCAAGACTCCGAAACTTCGCCCTCACCATCGCTTCGATCGCGCCGCGCGGCACCGACGCCGAGCACCAAACCGCCATCGCTGCAGCGGCTGCCCACTCAGCGGACGCTTTTCTGGCCTCGGCGACTAAATTTACCGCGCGTCTGGCCGATCTGGATGAGCAGGCGGAGCTGGGCGTCTGGACCGCGGCGCACCGGAGGCTGGCGGCGCTGGCCGACAC